>JBBQAG010000103.1:0-8350 GCA_038315875.1 Sphingomonadales bacterium
TTTCGTAATTCCACACTTTTTCGGGGCCGAACGGCAACAGACGCACCGGCGAGCTTTCACGGGCATTCCAACCGCCTGATTTAAATCCTCTGGTCGCCGATGCAAAAACCAGCAACTCGCTGCTCGGGCGGAAGTTGACCGCAAAACGCGGGGTCCACAACCGTGCCGTCTGGCGCTGCGGGATGCGCAATCCCGTCGGCGCCACAAGGTTGCTGTCGTCGAGACACAGCCCGGTGGGCGCGGGGACTGCTACGGTCCCGCAGGTCGATTGGCCAAGCGCATTGGTGGCCCGGAACGGCCGGTTGTCACGGATCGTGAAGTCCTTGGTCTCATCGGTATAGCGGACGCCCGCCGTCAGCTGGATTTGCCGCGTGATATTGAGATCACCCTGAACATAGCCGGCATAAGCGGTCGTGTTGTTGCGCAAGGTACGATCGGCCAGAAGCAACGCCGTGGTGTTCGAGGTACCGAGCACATCGGCAAAATCGGTGCGATTCTCTTCGCGCAGAAAATAGGCACCGGCGACCAGATTGAGCTTGCCGTCGAACAACGCGCTGTTGATCTTTAGTTCCTGCGTGAACTGATCGTGCAGGCCATCATTCAAGATATCGAATCCGCCGGGTGCAAGCCCGCGAACCGGCGGCGAAAACAGGGGTCCGGCCGTATTCGCGATTGTCGGCGACGAACGCCCATCGAAGAAGTCGAGTGCAAATGTCTGTCGCAGGTTGACGTAGCCAGTGATGATGTTGAGCGTGGTCCGGTCTGCGATGCCGATTTGCAAATTCGAGGTGATCAAGTTGGTCTGCGAGCGCTGCCCCTGGCCGAAATTTGCCTTCTGCCCCGAAATCGGGACAGCATAAGGCGACGTCGTCAACGTGGCAGCTTCTCTCAAGCCGCTGGTTGCGTAACGTCCATTGCAATCGGCAAGATTTGCCGGGTTGCAGGTGAAATTCAGAATATTTTCGCCATTCGCTTCGATATGCGCGAACGACGCGTCCCATTGGACGTCCGGCGAAAGATCGCCGTGCACGCCAAGCCGCGCACCCCAACCATCGTCATCATTCAGCCGGTCGCCTGTAGTGACGTTCCTGACATAACCCCGATCCTTCTGCCAGTAACCGCTAACCTTTGCCTGGAATGTTTCGGCGAGCGGCACATCAACCGAAGCGCGCAGGCGGACCTGATCATAGGCGCCGTAGCTGACCTCGCCATATCCGCCGAGAGTCTTGCCCGGCTTGCGCAGGATCACGTTGATCGCACCGCCAGTGGTATTGCGGCCAAACAACGTTCCTTGCGGTCCGCGGAGCACCTCGACCCGTTCGACATCGAACAAGTTCAGATTATTCGCATTTTGCCGGCTCAAGTAAATATCGTCGACATATGTCCCGACGGGTGGATCGAAGGTGGCAATTGATTCACTGTTGCCAAGGCCGCGAAGAAAATAGGCGTTCGCAGAACCGATGCCGGTGTTGTTCTGGGCAACAAGGTTCGGGATATACTGCCCAAGCTGCAACGTGTTCGACACGCCCTGCGTGCGCAACTGCTCGCCCGAAAAGGCCGAAATCGCGATCGGTACGTCCTGAACACGTTGTTCGCGGCGCTGCGCCGTCACGACGATATCGCCTACCGTGGATTGCGGCGCATTGGCATCCTCCGCAGTTGGGGTCTCGGGCGGGGCGGCGCGCGTCTGCGCGGCAAGCGGGGCAGCGGCAACGAGCACAGCCGCGATCGCGGTCGACGTCATGAACATGCGAGCCATCTCTAATCTCCCTTTTTCCGGCGGCAATTCGCCTTCAAGCGCCATTCCCACGTTTAGTTTTTTATAATTTGTCCGGACAAGTTTTCATGTATCATCTGCGCTGTCAAGCCGGTTCGAATTGAAAGGAAATGTCGCATGGGCGATCTTGCCTATCGCAGTCTGGTCTATGTTCACCTGCTGCTGTTCGTGCTGTGGCTAGGCGCCGATGCCGGCGTATTCCTGCTCGGGCAGCATTTCCGCAAGCGCGATCGCTACACCCTCGATCAGCGGATTGCGCTGCTGAAGCTGCTGGTGGAAGTCGATATGGTGCCTCGCAGCGCCTGGGCGCTGATGGTGCCGATGTCGCTCAGCGTTTCGGCGGCGGGCGGCTGGTGGCATGTGCCGCCGCTGCTGGTCGCAGCGTCATGGGTGATCGGCGGCCTATGGCTCTGGCTGGTATGGGACGCGCACCATCACGACATGACGCCGCGCGCATCCCGAGACCGAAAAATCGAAGCCTGGTTGAAATATGCGCTGACGGCTTTCTACCTGTGGCTAGGCGCGGCATCGCTGCTGAGCGGCAGTCCCATCGGTACGCCGTGGCTCGCATGGAAGGCGCTGCTGTTCGGGATGATCTTTGCGGCCGCGATCATGATCGACATTGCCTTTCGCCCGGTGGGGCAGCAATTGGGCAAATTGCTAAGCGAGGGTTCGTCCGATGCGACCGAAGTACCGCTGCGCCGGACGATGGATCGCACGCGCATCTGGGTGTTTGCGGTCTATGCGTTGCTCATCCTCACCTCATGGCTTGGGGTCGTCAAACCATAAACCCGCTATTCGGGGTTGACGGCAGCAAGTTGTCCGGACAAATCAACAATCGACACAGGGGAGCGGAATTGGGTTCATTGGCCGGCCTTACGAGTTTGCTTTTCGTATCGGGGGCGACCCCGGCGCGCTTTGGCAAGGCACGGGCGAGCGGCGCCTCGATCACCTGCATCGATCTTGAAGATTCGGTGGCTGAAACCGCCAAGGACTCGGCCCGTGCAGATGCAATTGCTGCACTGTCCGACGACCCGACAATCGCGATCCGGATCAATCCTGTGACGTCGCTCGCCGGCTTGCGTGATCTGACCGCGCTCGCCGATGCCGCTTTTTTGCCCGCCGCGGTCCTGTTGCCCAAGGCCGAGCATCCCGGCGACATCGCCATCGTGCGCGGTGCATTGGGCGACGCGGTGGCGATCATTCCCTTGATCGAAAGCCCGGCCGCGCTGGCCCGTACGGCGGCGATTGCATCAGCGCCGGGCGTTTGCGCAGTGATGTTCGGGGGTGGCGACATGGCCGCCGAACTTGGTGTCACACTCGCTTGGGAGCCTTTGCGCACGGCGCGTGGCGTCTTCTTGCTCGGCTGTTCGCAGGCTGGCATGCCCGCGATCGACGTGCCGTTCATCGATCTCGACAATATCCGTGGGCTGGAGGCCGAGACACGCCTTGCCCAGGGGCTCGGTTTTCACGCCAAGGCGGCGATCCACCCGGCCCAGATTGCCACGATAGAGGCGGTATTGCGGCCCAGCGCGGATCTGGTCCTCGAAGCGAGCGAAGCCTTGGCCGCTTTCGCTGCCGGCGGGGGCGCGGCAGTGCGCTTTCGCGGTCGCATGCTCGAACTGCCAGTAATGCGGCGCTATCACTGGATCATGGCACAGGCCGCCAGCGAAGGAACGGGACATGCGTGACGGCGTGATTGAGGTGGCGCCCGGCCGCTTCAGAGAGAATTTCGGGCGGAGCTTCGAAGATTTCGTCGTCGGCCATATCTATGAACATCGCCCGGGCCGGACGATCACCGATGCCGACAATGTGTGGTTCACGCTGCTGACGATGAACACGCACCCGGCGCATTTCGATTACGAATTCGCGAAGAAGACGGAGTTCGGCAAGCCGCTTGTCGCCTCCCCGCTGACGGTCGCGCTGATGGTCGGCATGAGCGTTTCGGATGTGAGCCAAAAGGCGGTCGCAAATCTGGGCTGGGACAATATCCGCCTCACCCACCCGCTTTTCCCTGGCGACACGCTGTATGCCGAAAGCGAAGTGATGGACAAACGTGAGTCGGCCTCGCGGCCCGAACAGGGCATCGTGACCGTGAAGACGACCGGCAAAAACCAGCACGGCGATGTGGTATGCACCTTCAGCCGGACGATGCTGATCTGGAAGCGGGGCTGCGGCCCCGTCGACGACTAAGGAACGACAAGATGGCAAGCGTTGCGCAGATCATCCCGCCCCAGATCGATATCGATGAGGAGGCCGCCTTGCTCGAAGCGATCGATCGCTGGATCGAGCGCGAGGTGCGCCCCGTGGTGATGAAGCATGATCACGACGATATCTGGCCCGCCGAGATCGTCCAGCAGATGACGGAAATGGGCCTGTTCGGCGCGACGATCGGCAGGCAATATGGCGGGCTTGGCCTGCCCGCGACGACCTATGCCAAAATCGTAGCGCAGATTTCGTCCTATTGGATGGCGATTACGGGCATTTTCAACTCGCATCTGATCATGGCAGTCGCAGTCGAGAAATTCGGCACCGAGGCGCAAAAGCAGCTCTGGCTCCCCAAATTCGCGAGCGGCGAAATTCGTGGCGGCCTTGCCCTCACCGAGCCCAATGCCGGTACCGACCTGCAGGCGATCCGCACCACCGCCGTCAGGGACGGCGATGAGTATGTGATCAACGGCACCAAGACCTGGATTTCGAATGGTATCAATGGCAGCTGCTTTGCGTTGCTGGTGAAGACCGATCCCAAGGCCGATCCGCGCTATAAGGGGATGAGCCTGTTCATCGCGCCCAAGCAGGAAGGGTTCACCACCGGCAAGAAGTTCGAAAAGCTCGGCTATAAATCGATCGATTCGGCCGAGCTGATCTTCGACAATTATCGCATACCCGCCGCCAACCTGATCGGCGAGCGCGAGGGACAGGGATTTTTCCAGGCAACGGGCGGGCTGGAGCTCGGACGGATCAATGTTGCCGCGCGCGGCGTCGGGCTCGCCGAGGGAGCGCTGCGGCTCGCGACTGAATATGCCCAGCTGCGCGAAACGATGGGCAAGCCGATCTCCGATCATCAGGCGATCCAGCTGAAAATCGGCGATATGGTGACGCGCGCGCGCGCCGCCCGGCTGCTGACCTTCGATGCCGCCGAAGCTTATGATCGTGGCGAGCGCTGCGACATGGAGGCGGGCATGGCCAAATATTTCGCTTCCGAAGCGGCCGTGAAAAATGCCGAGGAAGGGATGCGCATTTTTGGCGGCTATGCCTATTCAAAGGAATATGAGATCGAGCGTTACTACCGCGACGCGATGCTGATGTGCATCGGCGAAGGCACCAACGAGATGCAGCGGATGATCATCTCCAAGCAATGGGTAAAGCGGCACCCCGCGTGAACGAGCCGATGCGCCTTCCCCTAGCCGGTTACAAAATCCTGTCCGCCGAGCAATATGGCGCGGGACCCTATGGCACGATGTTCCTCGCGCAGTTGGGCGCAGAGGTGATCAAGATCGAGCCGCCGGCGCGAAACGGTGTCGGCGGCGGCGATACCGCGCGTGCGGTCGGCCCGCATTATCTGCGCGATGGCGATAGCCTGTTCTTCCAGAGCTTCAATCTCAACAAGCGCTCGCTAACCCTCGATCTGACAACCGCCGAGGGGCGGGATGTGCTGCGCCGGCTCGCCAAGACAGCACATGCCGTCGCCAACAACATGCGCGGCGATCTCGCGGACAAATTCGGGCTGACTTATGCAGCGCTTGCCGAGATCAACCCGGCAATCGTCTGCGCGCATCTGTCTGCCTATGGCCGTGACAATGTCCGCGCGAAATGGCCGGGTTACGATTATCTGATGCAGGCGGAGGCCGGTTTCCTGTCGCTGACCGGCGAGCCAGATGGGCCGCCGGCACGCTTCGGCTTGTCGATGGTCGATTTCATTACCGGCACGATGATGTCGATCGGCCTGCTTGCAGCGCTGATCCAGGCCGAGCGGACGGGCACGGGCTGCGACGTCGATGTCGATCTGCTGTCCAGCGCCATCCACCAGACCAGCTACCCAGCGATGTGGTACCTGAACGAAGGCGACGTGACGACGCGCGCGCCGCGCTCGGCGCATCCGTCGGTCACGCCGAGCCAGCTGTTCCGCACCGCCGACGGCTGGATATTCGTGATGGCACAGCTGCCCAAATTCTGGACCGTGCTGATTGAGCGGATCGGCCGAGCCGATCTGGCGATCGATCCTCGATTTGCCAGCCTGGAAGCGCGGCTCACCAATCGCGCCGAACTGACCAGTATTCTCGACGCTGTCTTTGGCACCGCACCAACCGCGCACTGGCTCGATTGCCTTCAGGGCTACATGCCAGTCGCGCCAGTCAACGCGCTCGATGCCGCGCTCGACAATCCCTTCATCGCCGAAACCGGCATGATCGACAATATTCCCCATCCCGATCGCGAAGCGATGCGCGTGCTTGCCAGCCCGATCCGGCTCGACGGCGAACGGCTGCCCAATCGTGCTGCGCCGCTGCTGGGGGCGGACACCGATGGCGTATTGCGCGAAGCGGGGTTTGCTGACGACGAGATCGATGACCTGAAGCAACGCGGCATCGTTTGATGGCCAAGCTCGCCGGGATCAAGGTCGTCGATTTGACGCAGTTCCTGCCCGGCCCGATGATGACGATGATGCTCGCCGATCACGGGGCAGAGGTGATCAAGGTGGAGCCGATGGCCGGCGATCCGGCACGCGCTCAGGCGCCGTTCGAGGCCGGGCAATCGGTGTGGTTCCGCAATCTCAATCGCGGCAAACGGAGCATCGTCCTCGATCTGAAGAGCGAGTCCGGAAAGGAAGCGCTCTGGGACTTGATCGCTGGTGCGGATATTGTCGTCGAGGGCTTTCGTCCTGGCGTCATCGATCGGCTTGGATTTGGCCAGTCGGCAGTGCGCCGGCGGCACCCGAGGATTATCTATTGCTCGATCAGCGCCTTTGGGCAAACCGGCCCGCTCGCGCATCATCCAGCGCATGACATGGCCGTGCAGGCGATGGCCGGGTTCCTGTCGGTCAATGATGGGCCGGACGGCACCCCCGTCGTCCCCGGGGTCCCCGCTGCCGACATGGCCGCCGGGCTCACGGCGCTATCTGCTGTCCTGATGGCGCTGATCGGTCGCGAGAAGACGGGACGCGGCGATTACATCGACATTGCGATGTATGATGCGCTGTTGCCGTGGTGCGCGCATATTGCGGGCAGCGCGATTGCGGGCGGCGAAGCGCCACGATCGGCGGCACAACGATCGCTCGGCGGGGCAGCTTTCTACAATGTCTATCGCACCGCCGATGGCCGCCACATCGCGCTCGGCGGTCGAGAGCTCAAATTCGTCGCCAATTTACTCACTGCGCTGGAGCGGCCCGATCTGATCCCGCTCGGTGAGGCCCCGACGGGCGAACAGGGGCGACTGATCGATTTTCTGGGTGAAACCTTCGCCACCCGCGGCCGTGACGCGTGGATCACCTGGTTTGCCGATAAGGATGTGGCCTTTTCGCCCGTGCTCGATTTTCGCGAGGCGCTCGATCAGCCGGTCGTCGCCGAGCGCGGGCTGTTGGTCGAGCATGAAGGCGCACACCAGATCGCGCCCGCAATCCGCTTTGCAGATGACAGCTGGTCGCCGGCAGCGGCCCCCGAGCTGGGGCAAGCGGTGCGATGAATTCAGCCCTCAACCTCGATATGCATCGAATAGGCAAAGCGATCGCCGGGGTGATGGCTTGCCGAGATTTCGATGACACGGCCCGCCGTGTCCGCGTAGCAGCGGACGATACGCAGGCACGGGCTGCGGCGCGGCACACCCAGCGCCTTGGCGATTTCCGCCGTCGCTGCCACTGCTTGAATGTCCTGCGTGACCTGCGCGATCCGTGCGCCAGAAAGCCGCTCGACCTGGCGGAACAGCGTCGGCTCGCTCAGGTCGATGGCGTCGGCCACGCCGTCGAGATCGGGGTGGATATAAGCCTCGGTGAAGGCGATCGGTCGGTCGGCCTCCCGTCCGGTGCGCAGCCCCCGGAATCTGGCCCATCTGCCGCTGGCCGGATGGCCGATCTGGGCTGCGAGCGCGCGCGGCAGGGCGATGCTGCCGCAACGATCGAACGTCACCTTGGTATCGCGGGCATATTGCAGGATTTCGCCCACGTTCGACAGCGGCTGGTGCAGCGCCCCGTCCCGCGCCGCCGCCGGCTGAATGATCGTCCCAGAGCCACGCTTGCGCTGGATAAGCCCCTCATTCTGCAGCGTGCGCAGCGCCTCACGCACGGTGAAGCGGCTCACGCCGTAGCGCGCGCAGAGCACACTTTCGGTGGGAAATTGATCGGCGCCGGGAAAATCGCCACGCGCGATCTGCATGCGCAGATCATCGGCAAGTTCAAGATAGCGGGGCTTGCGGGGGCTGATCGCGGTTTGCGCCGTCAACCAAATTCTCCAATATCAACCGGCGTCGGCGCGGCCGGTTTCCAATGACCTACCATAGCCTAACCGAAGCGCTTGCACAGCATTTGCTGCGTCCGATCGACGAAGCTGTCCGGACACGCGCCCGGTTGCACCTGCTCGACTG
>JBBQAG010000102.1:0-8719 GCA_038315875.1 Sphingomonadales bacterium
CTCCAGATTAGTTACGACTTGGAAGAAGTTTACCGGCGGGAGGCCGATGCGCTGGATCGCATAGTGCCCCGCGCGGCCTAGCCCTTGGCACAATCCTGTTGCCGCATTTGGTCGACCAGTGTATTGTTCGTTCAATACACCAAAGGATGCGAAAAGGATCAGGCCGATGCGTTCGATCACGATGTTGCTTGCCGCCACTGCCATTGCGGCATCCGCCCCCACATTTGCCAAGCAGAGCCCCGGCCCTGATTTCGCCGCCGCCCTCGCTGCGCCGGGTCGCCCCGCCGACGACATCAAGCTCGATGAGGGCCGCATGCCGGCTGCTGTACTCGCGTTCGAGGGGCTGAAGACGGGCGATCAGGTGGCCGACATCATGGCGGGCAAGGGCTATTACACCGAAATCATGGCCCGCGCGGTCGGCGCCAAGGGGCATGTTACTGCCTATGACCCAGAACAGTTCGTTGCGGGCGACCCCAAGGACGCGGCGACCTGGGATGCGTTGAAAGCGCGCGAGGCCAATGTCACGCGCATAGTCTATCCGTTCGACAAGTTTGCCGGGCCGGCGAGCGCCTATGATTTCGTGATGATCCACTTGGATTATCACGATCTTTATTGGGTAAGCGAGAAGCTAAAGGTGCCCAAGACCGACCCTGCCGCGTTTCTGGCGGCGCTGTATAAATCAGTGAAGCCCGGCGGGACGGTCGCGGTGATCGATCATGTCGGGCTGCCCGGCGACACGCGCGCCACGGTGGACAAGCTGCACCGGATCGATCCCGAAGTGGTAAAAGCCGATTTTATGAAAGCGGGCTTCGTGCTCGACGGGACGAGCGATGTGCTGCGCAACACCAGCGATGATCACACCGCATTGGTTTTCGCACCGGCAGTGCGCGGCAAGACCGATCGCTTCGTGTTCCGCTTCAAAAGGCCGAAAAAGGGCTGATTGCGGAACCAGGCTATATAAGGGAAAAGTCGGATGCGTCGGGTAAAGGCCCTGGCTTGGCCTATTATGAGGCGCGCGAGCGGGTCGAGGCAGCGCTACGGCGCCGGGGCGGCTCGGTTGATCGGGTATTTGCCGACGCAGCATTGTTTTGACCACGCCGGCGCAGGTCGAGCTGATCAGCCAAAGCGGATGCTCATCACCCGGTCGCGGATGATCGCGCCCATCTTGATCAGTGACGCACAGGTTCGCCAATAGGCAAAGATCGTTCCCGAGAGCCTAGCTTAGCGACAAATCCTCGCTTGCCACGTCGTAATATTTCGAGACGCGATCGGCATAGGCCTGATCGAATGTGGGCGGATTGGCGGCCCAGCTCGGCCCTCCTTCGAGCATGCGACGGTCGATCGTCACCACATAGTTGTCGGTAGCCGGATCGAAGGCGAGCAGGCCGAAGGGCAATGGATAATAGGCCCTGCCCATCCCCAGAAAGCCGCCGACCGTTAACACCGCATAGACCGCCTGGCCGCTCCGCTTGTTGACCATGAATGAGAAGACCGAGCCGATCTTGTCACCGTCGCGGCTTCTCACGTGCATCGCGTCCGTTTTGTTCGACTGGATCAGCAATTGCGTGGCGTCGTTGGTTGTCGTGCTCATGCTTTATTCCTGTCCGGTGCGCAAACGTAACAAACGCGCTGGCGCGGTGGTTCCCTAATCCTCGGTGATCAGGCTGGCGTGCTTGGTTTCGGGCAACATCACAAAGCCGATCGTCGCCATCCCGATGATCGCGGTGACATACCAGTAAAAGCCCGATTCGAAGTGAAGAGCCTTGAATTTCAGCGCGACATATTCGGCCGTTCCGCCAAAGATGGTGTTGCCGATCGCATAGGGCAGCGCGACGCCGAGCGTGCGGATATGGGCCGGGAACAGCTCTGCCTTGATGAGGCCGCTGATCGATGTGTAGGCGCTGAGCAGCAGCAGCGGCACCAGGATGATGACGAAGGCCGTCACTGCGTTTGTCGTCGTTGCAAGCGCGGTGAAGACCGGCACCGATATGGCCATCCCGCCGAAACCGAACAGATAGAGCATCGGCTTGCGGCCGAATCTGTCGGCGGCCAGCCCGAATAGCGGCTGGCTCAGCATGAAGACGATCAGCGCCGCGGTCATGATCTCGGTTGCGGTCTGCCGGCCAAAGCCGCTGGTGTTGACGAGGAATTTCTGGAGATAGGTGGTGTAGGCGTAAAAGGCGCAGCTGCCGCCGCCGCTGATCGCTGCCACGATCAGGAACTCACGTGGGAAGGCGCGCCACAGGCTGAGGGCGGTGGCCTTTTCGCGATTCTTGTCGAGCGCTTCGAAGGCGGCGGTCTCCGCGAGCCGGCGGCGCAGGATATAGACGCCGAGCGCGAGCGCCGCGCCAATCGCAAAGGCGATCCGCCAGCCCCATGCCTCCATTGCGGCTTCGTCGAGAAACCCTTGCAGGATCAGCGTGACGCCGAGCGCGAGCAGTTGCCCGCCGATCAGCGTGAAATATTGAAAGCTCGACCAGAAGGCGCGTCGATTGCGCGTCGCCATTTCGGAAAGATAGGTTGCACTTGCGCCATATTCGCCGCCGACCGACAGCCCCTGCAGCATCCGGGCGATGACGAGGATCGCCGGCGCGATCACGCCGGCCTGCGCATAGGTCGGTGCGACCGCGATCATCAGCGATCCACCGCACATCAGCCCCACCGACAACGCCAAGCCCGCTTTGCGACCGTGCCGGTCACCATAGCTGCCCATTACCCAGGCGCCGATTGGCCGCATCAGGAAGCCGACCGCGAAGATCGCAGCGGCGCTCAGATATTGCGCGGTCTGATCGGCCTTGGGGAAGAAACTCGGCGCGAAATAGATCGTCAGCACCGAATAGGCGTACCAATCATACCATTCGACGAGATTGCCCGCCGAGCCGCCAATGATCGACCTTAGCCTTTTGCTGTCCATATCTCTCTCCGCCCCGCAGGCTTCGTCGCGCATGCCGGCGGCGAAGGGAAGGCTTTTGTACCGGGGCGGTGTCGATGCGCGGTTGAGCCTGTCCGCTGCATCGACCATAGGGGATGCCATGCGGTCATTTCCCTTCATCCTCCTTGCCGCCGTTTCGGGTTGTGCAAGTGCCCCAGCCCCGGCCCCGGCGGTTCAGGCACCGCCGCCCGCCGTCGCGGCCCCGGCGCCGATGCCGATCCGCGCGGCTGACCCGATTGCGCCGGCTTATCGGGGCGACTGGCGTGATTGGCCGCTGACGCCGGGTGATTGGGTGTATCGGCAGGACGGGCGGGGCAGCATCGCGCTGTTCGGCCCTCGCGGTGCCGATGCCGAGATCACGATCCGCTGCGATCGGTCGGCGCGGCAGATCTTCGTTTCGCGGCGTGGCGCGGCGCCCGGCAACGCGCCGATGACGGTGCGCACGTCCAGTCTTTTGCGCAGCGTGACGACGCAGCCGACCGGCGGCAGCCCGTCCTATATGGCGGCAGCCGTTGATCCCCGCGATCCGATGCTCGACGCGATCGGCTTCAGTCGCGGGCGCTTCGTGATCGAACAGGCCACGCTGCCGACCTTGGTGGTGCCGGCATGGGCAGAGATCGGTCGCGTGATGGAGGATTGCCGGCGGTGAAGCCCGCAGGCGCCTTGCTGGCGCTGCTGCTTGCGGCTTGCAGCCAGTCGCCCGCTCCTGCGCCGCGGGGCAATGATGCCGCTCAAGACATCGATCTGGCGGCTGACCCAATGCGTACCAGCATAATCGGCCCCGATCATCGGGTCGCCGCCGCAATCCTCCCCGCTCCCGAAATCGAAGGCGTCGGGATTGCGCCCGGCAAGTGGCAGGTCGATCGGGCACCCGGCGGCGACGCGGCGTTGTTTGGATCAGGGCCTGGCGGCCCCATTTTTGGGCTCCGTTGTGATGTCAGGGGCGGGCGAATGGTGTTCGTGCGGGCCCGCACCCCTGGCGGATCGGGCATGATGCGCATCGTCACATCGACAGGGGCGGCGGCGTTTGTCGCGGCGCCGCGCCGTTTCGCGCCCGGCGTGATGGCAACCGCGCCGATCGGCGATGTATTTTTGAGCGATGTTCTCGCCCGTGCGACTGGCAAGATCGGCATCCAGCTGGGCAGCGCACCGGCCATTATCGTGCCAGCGGACCGGTTGATTGGCGAGGTGATCAGGGGGTGCATCGCGGCGCGCGCGGCACAGTCCTCTTGAATCGCTCAAAATGAATTTAATTACAAGACTTGTAGTTGCGAATCACATGATTCAAACAGGAGTCGTGCCCAGGCAGGGTACGCCGTTTCAACAATGCGAAAGGAGGTGATCCGATGTCTCATGGTTCAGCAATGGGGTCGGTTCAGTTCGTTCGGGAGGCGCGGCGCTGATCCGCCGGGCTCGCGCGGGGGGTATTCTCCCCCAGTCAACGCATGAGCCCATAGGATTGGCGGTTCGCATGGTTTCCCGGGCTGGAGCTTCCGGCCGCTGACCATGTCAGGAGGTTGCCGGGGAGGTGCGATCGCACCCCCCGGCAGCCTCTTTTCATGTTGATCTGGCTTTTTTAGCGCGGTCGCCCTTGTTTGGCAGGCATGTTTCGCACAGCATCGCTCCGCCTGCCGCGAAGATGCGGCAATCGGGGGAATTCAATCGATGCGCATCACCTTGATGTTTCTTGCAGCCGCGCTTGCCGCGCCGGTCGCTGCACAGCAGGCGCCGGTGGTCGTCGAGGAGCGCTCGATCGGCGATCTGCAGGCGATGATGGCGCATGGCGTGTCGAGCGAGGCAATCACCAATGCCTATCTCGCGCGGATCGCGGCGATGGATCGCCAGGGGCCAAAGCTGCGGGCGGTGATCGCGCTCAATCCAGACGCGATTGCCCAGGCACGCGCGGCAGACGCCCGGCGGCGCGCCGGCAAGTCGCTGGGGGCGCTCGACGGGGTGCCGGTGCTGATCAAGGACAATATCGAAACGCTTGATCCGGTCGCGACCACGGCGGGCAGCCTTGCGCTGAAGGACAATGTGTCACACCGCGACGCGCCCGTGATCGCGGGCTTGCGGCGCAAGGGCGCGGTCATTCTGGGCAAGACCAATCTTTCCGAATGGGCAAATATCCGGTCGTCGCGGTCGATCAGCGGGTGGAGCGCGATTGGCGGCCAGGTGCGCAATCCCTATGCGCTCGATCGCACGCCCTGTGGCTCCTCAAGCGGATCGGGCGCCGCCGTCGCCGCGAGCTTCGCCGCCGTTGCGATTGGCACCGAAACCGATGGTTCGGTGGTGTGCCCGTCCTCGATCAACGGGCTCGTCGGATTGAAGCCAACGATCGGCCTAGTCAGTCGCACGCATGTCGTGCCGATCAGCCACAGCCAGGATACGCCCGGCCCGATGGCGCGCAGCGTTACCGATGCAGCGATCCTGTTTTCGGCGATGATCGGCACTGATCCTGCCGATGTGGCGACGCGGGAAGCCGATAAGCACCGGCGCGATTATGCCGCCGCTCTTTCCGCAGATGCGCTGAAGGGGATGCGAATCGGCGTGTACCGGCCGAAGATGGGGGATGATCTCACCGCGCGCTTCGATGCCGCGCTCGCTGTTCTCAAAGCGCAGGGCGCCGAGCTTGTCGATGTCGAGATGCCAAAGGCAGAGGGGCTTGGCGAGGCCGAGTTTGCCGTGCTGCTGACCGAGCTGAAGGCTGATCTGGAATCCTATCTGGCGACCACGCCGCCGCAGATCAAAACCCGCACGCTTGCCGATCTGATCGCGTTCAACGAGGCGAACAAGGCGGTCGAGATGCCGTTCTTCGCGCAGGAAACCTTCGTGCTTGCCGCAAAGACACGCGGGCTTGCCGATCCCGAATATCTTGGCGCCCGCGCCAAATCGAAGCGGCTGGCGGGCGAAGAGGGCATCGACGCGGTGCTCGCCAAGGCAAAGGTGGCGATCATCGTCCAGCCGACAACCGGAGCTGCCTGGCTGACCGATCCAGTCTATACCGATCAGGGCCAGGGCCCATCATCGAGCAAATTCCCGGCCGTTTCGGGTTATCCCAATTTGACCGTGCCAATGGGCCTGGTGCGCGGGTTGCCGGCAGGGCTCTCGTTCATCGGCGCGGCGAATAGCGAGGCGACGTTGCTTGGCGCGGGCTATGCCTATGAACAGGCAAGCAAGGCGCGGGTAGCGCCGCATTATCTGGCGACGGTCGATCCCGGGCCTGGCGCGGAAGGGGTGCGCTAGGCGCGTTCGCCGTAATTCTGCGTCACCCGGCATCTCGTCCGTCATTGCGAGCGCAACGAAGCAATCCAGTGTCAACGCTCGCGGCTCGGCTGGATTGCTTCGCTGCGCTCGCAATGACGAGTCACATTTAAGGCAGCGCGCCCCAACTGAAATCAACGCCCGTTAAGCGCGTTCGCGCTCGAGCAATTCAACGCGCACATGCGTTGCGGCGAGCGACAGCCGAACCTCGATCATGAACATGATCAGGCCTGAGGTGAGCAATACCATCGCCAAGATGAACGTCAGCGCGACGATCGTGCCGATGTGAAGGTTGGCAAGCTCGGCCACGAACAGCAGCGCAACGACGAAACAGATCGCGACCGCACTCGATACGCACAGGAAAAGTGCTGCGTTGATGACCGACATCCGCCGGTCGAGCAGCCGCAATTCCCAAACATGCCGGTCATGCTCGGGCCCGCTGCTGCTGGGATGAAGCTGCTCGAGCGATCGCGCGCGATCAACCACGCGGCCAAGCCGCCCCGCCAGCACGTTGAGTACCGCGCCGATGCCCGCCAGCAGGAAGACGGGGCTGACCGATAGCTGGATCGTCTGTGCGATCGTCGTGACGGCGGTGGAGAATTCCATCTGCGCTGTCTGCGGCGGGCGCGGCGGCGCGGTCAAGCAGCGTTTCGGAAGAAGCTCGGGGGTCCGAGGCGCGGGGCGTCGGCGCTATGCTGATTGGCAGCGCCCGCTATCCCAGCTTATGCCCATTCTCTGCCAGCTTATCGAGCAGACCCTTCAGTCCTGCGACCAGATCGGCGTTCTTCGCGCCGCTGCCGCTGTGGAGCTTTACCGTCACCCCGCTTTTGCCGACTGACACGAGGCTGAGCGCCGGGGTGCCGTTCGGCCCTGGATGGATATAATCGAGCGGTGCTTGCCTGCTCCCCGCGGCGTCCATCAGCGCGCGGAGAATTTCGGCAGGCGTATAAGGGGTGTGGCCATCGGCGATGCGCGCGGCCTGCGCGCGGGTGATCTGCGCGGCCATCGCCATCACTGCCCAGCCTGCCTCCTCGGGCTCCATCGCCTTGGCCAGCGCATAGCCACTGCGTAGCCGGAGGTCGCGCGGATCGGCAAAGGCGGCAATCACCTCTTCTGGCAGGCTGGCGATGCGGACCATCTTCGAGAGCCAGCCTTTGGACAGGTTGAGCCGCTCGGCCATTCGCGTCAGATGGCCGTCATAATGGCTGGCGAGCGCCGCTGCATAATTGCGCGCGCGCTCATAATCGGAAACGTCGTTGCGCGCGCGGTTTTCAAGATCGGCGAGGCGAAACGCCGCCTCGTCATCGAGTGCTTCGACCTGCACCACGAAGTGGAGATCGAAACGGCCATGATCGCGAAGCCACGATATCGCGAAATGTCGGCGGGTGCCGGTGATCACTTCGAAATCATGCGCTGGATCGTCCGCCACCGGCCGAACGATCGCGGGCATTTTCTGGCCGCCCTCGGCGATGATCGAATCGATCAGATCGCGGCAGTTGATCTCGTTGAGCAGCGCATAGACCCGCGCATTGCCCGGCCAGATCCGCACGCGTCGCGGATCGAGCCGCAATTGCGTGACCTGGATTTCATTGGCTTGCCGGACAGGCTGGGTTGCCGGCGCGACTTGGGGCGGGGACGGGTTCGCCTCGCCGCCGGCTGCGGTGCCGAGCAGCCATTGGGTGATCCCGCGACCGATCTTCGATGGTTCGGGCGTTCGCGTATCGGGCATATTCCCCCGCCATCTGGGCTGAAATCGCGAGCGACCTGGCAGCCGATCGCCTTGCACGCCTGCGTGCCATGATCATGGCAAAACCGCAACAATCGCGGTGGTTGACGCGCCGGGCCTGCTCGCGTTAGCTGGACATCGCCAATTTCGGAGTGGGCATGCAAGGAATTGTCATCCGCTGATCATCGGCGCCGGCGTCGCCCGGCGACCGGTGTCGTTCGCAGCCAGCGAGCGCGTTGAGCCTGGTGGCCGCGCGCCTTGCGTCGTTTGGCTGTGCGGATGCCAACCCCGAATTGGGGTCCTTGATCATCATGAATATCTCAAAACACGAACAGCGCGTGCTGCACGCGCTGGCGCGGGGCGGACGGATCGTCCACCGGCGCGACCCGTCTCGCGGCGACATCATCGCGGTCGATTGCTTTACCCGTGAAGGCCATGTGCTCACCGATTGCACGCTGGCGCTGTTCCAACGACTCAGGCGGCGCGGGCTGATCGCGAGCCGGGGCGGGGGGCCATATCGCGCGACGCGGCTGGGCCTCGTCTCGGTTCGCGCCCAGGCAGATAATCGCTGATCAGACGGCCGGTGTGGTCGATCGGATATAGCGGAAGTACCACACCTCATGCCCCTTGGCCCGAGCCTTGCGTTCATAGCGCGTCTCGGGCCAGTCGGCGGGGCGGGTGAGGAAATCTCCGGCGTCGTTCGCCTGCCACGCAAAATCGCGGCGGGCGTTCATCACCATCATTGCCCATCGGCAGTAGGTGGGATCATCGGTGCCGAGCCGGAATTCGCCGCCCGGTTT
>JBBQAG010000155.1:0-3154 GCA_038315875.1 Sphingomonadales bacterium
TGGTGGCGGTTCACTGCGACGAACTGACTCGCGATAGATCGCATCCACATCAGGCTCGCGCGGTTGTCTGCGCTTGAACATCTGCCCGATCAGCCACGCCGCAAGGCGCACGATGATGATCGCCAGCGTAATCTGTATCCAGAACGATCCGCCGATGCCGCGAAGTGCCACCTCGAATTGATCGCCGTAAGGATAGGGCAAAAACGTCGAGCCTTTTTCGATCCCGTTCATCGTGGTGCGCAGCCACCACGTAATCCATTCTGGCTTGTAGAAAAACGCCCAGCCGAATCCGCCGAGCGTGACGAGAGCCGTCCATGTCCTGAACAGATGGGTGCCGACCCAAGTCCGAAAAGGCGAGCGAGCAGCAGGGGGTCGATATTGGTCGCGCATTTCTGTCAAAGCCTGCTTCAGCGTTCGGTTCCGCATGGTCCGGGCATGCTGACGCGATGGTAACGATTCATCAAGGAATTATGGTTACCAAATCATGAAACCATGTGGGGACGGGCTCATGAGCGACCAGAATTCCGGCGACCAGATCAAGAAAATCGAAGATCATTCGGAGGCCTCGCTGGTTCCTGATTCTCCCGGCAATGCTGCGGCGAAGGATTCAATCTCCTCCAAGGAGATCGTGCTGCAGCGCTTGACGCCGCACAGTTCCTGGGACGATCCATCGCTGAAGGATGGCCCATCGTTCGAAAAGGCTCCTGAGCCTGCTGTCGCGCCACACGCAACCAGCCGCCGCTCATTGTCGCTCGCCGCCATCGTCACCATTGCGGCAGCCGTCGGTGCTGCAGGCGGTTCTGCCGCAACATTCGGCATCGGGCATTTCACATGGGGCAATGAATTCGCTTTGGCTGTGGCCGATCAGGGCCGCGCCACGGACAGCGCCTTCGCCAAGGTCAACGCTGAGATCGCGTCCATCAAGGCTGCCGGCGCAACGCTGTCCGCCAAGCTGACGAAGCTCTCGGAGGCCACGACCAAACTCTCCGACGCCACCGAGAAGCTCCGCGCGCCTGAAACCACCGGCTCGATCGCGCCTCCCGCATCGAGCGCTGCGATTCCACGCCTTCCGGTCTTGGAGGGCTGGGCATTACGAGACGTCGGCGAGGGTGCTGCGCGGGTGCAGGGACGGCTCGGCATTTTTGAAGTCTATCCGGGCGATCCGCTGCCGGGCCTCGGTCGTGTCGATGCGATCCGCAAACAGGATGGCCGCTGGGTTGTCGTCACCAGCCGCGGTCTGATCGTCGAGCGCTAAAGATTTCGTTTACCCTCACGGGCCAACGAAACCTGCAATCTACCCGTAAAATTTGAGCGTTCCGCTGAACGGAACAGCATGATCTCGCATGCATGATGCAGCCTCTAAGCAAGAGGAAGCAGCATGTCCAATCGACTGACCAAGCGCCCGCAGGTGGCCCGATTTTTCGCCGCCGACGTCACCGATGCGGCGAGCGATTTTCCGCGCGCGGCGAATGACAATAGCTGCCCCTATTGCGGCGGCATCCTTGAGCCGGGTGATAGCGCGTCGGATTGCTCTGGCTCGACGGACTTGTCCAAGGCCTGGCCCATGATTCCGTTTCCGCGGGGCTGGGAAGCGTCCTGCTGATCGCGAATTACCGCGCCCGCGTGGCTCTGGTGCCGATGTAATAGAGCGTTGCGCCCAGCAGCGTCATCACTGTCATCACCGTGCCGATTGCAAAAGCCGCATCCGCGATTGCGGCCGTTGCGGCGACGCCGATAGAGGCTCCGCCCATCAGGGCAAATCCCAACAGCGCCGATGCCGAACCCGCCCTGTCACCGAAGGGCTGCAGCGTGGTTGCTGTCGCGAGCGGATTGACCATTCCGAATCCCAGCAGAAAAACAATCACCGGCAACAAATAGCTCCAGATCGTATGCGGCACGAAGCTGGCGACGAGCATGGCGATCGCGCCGGTTGTAGCAATCGTCAGGCCCAGAATCGTCGCGCGTGCATGGCCGAGTTTCCGGGCGATGCGCGGTGCCAGAATTCCAGCACCGAACACTGCGAACACCGTGCCGGCGAAAAAAAATCCCAATTGCAACGGCGTGTATCCGAGGCCATCGATCAGGATGCGCGGCGTCACGGAAAACATCCCGAACAGGCTTCCGGTGAAGAGGCCGATGGTGCCCGCTGGTGCAATAAAGCGAATATCGGTCGCAAGATTCCAGTAGGTGCTCGCGATCGCCGAAGGCTGCATCGACGTCTTGATGTCGAAGTTGTGTGTCTCACCGACAAGCCGGATAAAAAACGCAAGAATGAGAAGGCAGAGCAATCCCACGGCGAGGAATTCGGATCGCCAGCCGAAGGTCGCATCCAGCATGCCACCGAGCAGTGGTGAGAAGCCAGGTGCGGCAGCCATTGCGACCGTGATGAACGCAAGGGCGCGGGTCAGTTCTTCGCCACTCATGAGATCGCGCGCGATGGCGCGCGACAGAACCGAGGCTGCACATGCGCCGAGCGCCTGAATGCCGCGCCCGACCAGAAGCGTCGGCAGGTCATTGGAGAGTGCGCACCAGATGCTCCCTGCAAAAAACACCAGCAGGCCTGCGACGACTGGTTTCCATCGGCCATAGCGGTCGGACAACGGGCCGACGGCAAGCTGGCCGACGGCGAAGACCGCCAGATAGACGCTGATGGTCGAGGCAACCTCGGCGGTCGAGACGTTCAGGGATTTTGCGATAGATGGCAGCGAGGGCAGAAGAATGCTGGTGGCAAAAGTCCCGACCGCAGCGAGAGCAGCCAGAACAAGGATCCGGGCGGAAATCGATGATGCCGGGCGTCTGATCGTCGTTGGCGTGCCGCCGCTGGCGTCTTGAATCGTCATAACCTGAACACCCTCGTTGCCAAGGCGGTTCATTATATGACAGGTATCATTTTAACAATGGTTGGGAGCGCGGATTGCAGCAATGCATTTGCGCAAGGGCTTCAGGATGCCGGGCGGATAGCGGCGCAGGCGATGTCGGTAAGGCTGCGCGCCCGCTGCCCGCGTTGTATTCAGACCTTGAGATTCTCGGCGGAGGTCTTGCCGCGATTGGCGACTTCTTCGTATTCGACCGTCTGTCCCTCGTTGAGCGAAGTAAGGCCTGCCTTTTCGACCGCCGAAATATGGACGAACACATCCTTGCCGCCGTTGCCCGG
>JBBQAG010000132.1:0-5097 GCA_038315875.1 Sphingomonadales bacterium
ACTCAAAATCCGGTTCCGAAAGGAGTGTCGGTTCGATTCCGACCGCCCGCACCAACTATCCTGGGCTCGTCGCGCCGCCGACGTCAATTGGCAGCGCGGTCGTTGCCGAACCAGTGATCGACAAGGCGCTCGGCCTCCTCCAGCCCATCCACTCGTTGCCGCACTTGATCGACATCGTCGCCCGCTCAACCTGAGACAGGCGCGCCATCGATCGCGCCACGATGACCAACGGGCCACGCGCAATTTCGGTGCGATCAACGTCCGAAAATGATGAGTTACCCAAATCATTCGAACGATAGAGAATGACTTCAGATTGCATGTCGAACATGGCAAAGTCTCTTGTTGCTTGCCGTCGTAGAATGATAAAACCTCGAATAAGTTCCGAAATAGTTGAACGTGTAATAAACGTGCGATGCGTTGTGCGTCATTCGATCGGCCGATATTCATCATTTTCTATCGATATTGTCGTTCAGATTATGAGTATTTCTTTGTATTATTATCGTAATAATTTCAAAGATTTCTATGTCGCTGACGGTCGGATTGGCGATCAGCCCCGACGGGGCAGCGTGATCGTCGCGTCAAGTCCGCCGGCCGGGCGGTTGACCAGGCTGATGGTGCCGCCGGCATCGTGGACGATCGCCTGTGCCAGCGCGAGGCCAAGCCCAGCGCCCCCTGTCTCGCGATTGCGCGATGTTTCCAGCCGGGTGAAGGGATCGAAGACGTCGCTCAGCCGCTCGGGTGCGATCCCGGGTCCCTGATCGGCAATGACGATCGCCACGCTGGCCGGTGTCGCGATCAGTCGGACCTCGGCCGATGTGCCATATTTGATCGCGTTTTCGATCAGGTTGCGGACCGCGCGGCGCATCAGCGAGGGTCGCAGCTGCAGCGTCAGCCGGGGCGCTTCTTCGAACACCACCTCGTTGCCGATCGCGCGAAAATCCTCGACCACCGCCTCGACGAGCGCGCTCAGATCGACTTCGGTCTTTGCCTCGCTCGGTCGACCGAGCCGAGCGAGGGACAGGATATCGTCCAGCGTCCGGTTCATTTCCGCGATCGTGTCTGCCATCCGTGCGCGGTCGGTCTCGTCCTCGACCGATTCGATCCGCACACGCAGGGCAGCGAGCGGGGTGCGCAGATCATGGCCGATCGCGCCGAGCATCCGGTCCTTTTCATCGAGCATCGCCGTCACCCGCAGCCTGAGCGCGTTGAACGCAGCGGTCACGGCACGCACATCCTGTGGGCCGATTTCATCAAGCGGGGCATCGGCCTCACCCGGGCGGAACCGGCGGGCCGCTAGCGTGAGCGCCTGCAGCGGCTTGGAAATCCGCCGCGCACCCCACAATACAGGCAGCAAGACAACGACATAAAGGATCGCGGTTTGCGCGATCAGCGGCCAAAGGAACCATGACTCGTTCAAAGACCAGGGCGTGTTCAACACCAGCCAACCGCCCTGCTGCCGTTCGACGGCGATCACCAGTTCGCCGCCCATCCGGCGAAAGAAGCGCGCGCGGCGCGCGCCGAAACGGGCGAGCCGCGGGTCATTGGCGCGTACCGGGCGGGTCTCAGTGCTGATCCTGCCAACGCGCAGCCCGGCAGTGGCAAGTTCCACCTTCAGGCCGCGCTCGATGTCTGGCCGGTGCAGCGCCTCCGGCCGGACCGGGTCCGACGTGGCAAGCTGAATGCGGCCGCGGGATTGTGGATCGATCAGCCTGCCGGCGGCGATCCGTTCCTCGGCATCGATGATCCGCGTCGCCGCTGGCCCGACCACCTGTTGCAATCTGATCTGGCGTCGACCCTCGACCAACAGGGTGAAGTTGATCGCCTGGGCGACAAACAGCGCCAGCGCGACAAGCAGCGCAAGCTGCCCCGCCAGGCTGCGCGGCCAGAACCGGTATCGCGTCATAATCGGGTGACTTCGGCGGCAAGCGTATAGCCACCGCCCCACACTGTCTTGATCAGATCGGGGCTTTTCGGATCGGTCTCGATCTTGCGGCGCAGGCGGCTTACCTGATTGTCGATGGCGCGATCGAACGCGGCGGCTTCGCGCCCTTGGGTCAGATCGAGCAATTGGTCGCGGGTCAGCACCGAGCGTGGCCGCTGCACCAACGCGAGCAGCAGGTTATACTCGCCCGTCGACAGCGCAACCGACACGCCCTCGCGGTCCACCAGCGCGCGTTCGCCCGATTTGAGCACCCATCCGGCAAAGGCATAGGCACCGCTCTCCGGGGCATGCTGGCGCACCCCGCCGCTGGCCGCGCGGCGGAGGATCACCTTTGCTCGCGTGGCGAGTTCGCGCGGCGAAAACGGTTTCACGACATAATCGTCAGCGCCCATCTCCAGCCCGACGATCCGGTCGGTCTCTTCGCTCCGGGCGGTCAGCAGGATGACGGGCAGTCCACTGGTTTCGCGGATATGGCGGGTCAGGCTCAGGCCGTCCTCGCCGGGCATCATGATGTCCAGAATCACGAGATCGATCGCATAGGCGGCAATCCGAGTGCGGGCGGTTGCCGCGTCGCTCGCCTGAGTGACGCGGAACCCCTGTTTCTGCAGGAACAGCGCCAATGGTTCTCGAATCGAGCGTTCGTCATCGACGAGCAACAGATGGGGCAGCTCGGCCATCGGCTCACCGCCTACCATGAATTGCGTTCCTGCGAAGCGCCGATGGCTGGCGAAAGCGCAGCGATAGAAAAAGGGGTGCCGGGCGAGCGAGGGGATAGGGGGGCCCGCCCGGCGACCGGGAAATTATGTCCCGGTATCTGGTGGTGGCGCATCGGGCCCGCCGCGCGATCGCATCTGATCCATCCGCGAACGCATCATCTCGCGGGCGGTCTGCATTTCAGCTTGATCGACGACGCCGTCGTGATTGGCGTCCATCCGATCAAACGGCATATCGAATTCCGCGCGAGTCAGCTTGCCATCATGATCGGCATCGAGGCGCTCGAGCATCGCGCCCGGTCCGCCCATGCCACCGGGGCCGCCCGGTCCACCGCGCCCGCCCGGACCGTCCTCGCCACCGCGGCGCCAGCCGCCGCCGCGCTTGCCGCCCATCATGTCATGATGCTGCTGGCGCCAGGCCATCGCCTCTTGCTCGGTGATCTTGCTGTCATTGTTGGTATCGTGCTTGGCAAAGCGCGCCTTGGCGGCAGCGAGCGTTTCGTCGAGCGAGATCGCGCCGTCCTTGTTGGTATCGACTTTGGCGAGCATCCGTGCCCAGCCATGCGGTGCGCCCGCCTCAGGCGCCGCCTGCTGCGCGATCGCCGCGCCGGCGATGAGGGTGGCCGCGATGCCCGCGCCGATCATCAGTTTCTTCATCATAAAATCCTCTGCAGAATCATCTGGAGATGATCTCCAATGTGCCTCCGCAGTATCATCATGATGTGTCGCGGTGCTTTGTCAGGCAACGCCAAAACTGTCGCAAATTGTCGCAAGCGGCATCCGCAATCAGGATGATCAGGCGAAGATCGCGACGCTCTGCATGCCTTGCGCGACCAGCTGGCCGTCGGCGTTCCAGATCGCCATATCCTGGCTGCTGCAGCCGTTGCGCGCAAAGCCGGAGCGGGCGGAAAGCAGCCACCAGCCATTGGTCGTAGTTGGCGTGGCGGTCAGCAGGTTGACGATCCAGGTCAGCGAACTCACCGGCGGAAAGCTGCCGCCGAACAGTTTGATCACGGCGGGAGGCAGCCCATCCGCGATCGCCATCACCTGCACCATCGGATCGAGTCCCTCGGGCGCGCGCAGACGTGCCCAGCGCAGCAGTTCACCCTCGCCAGCCTCATCCTTCAGATCGAGGAAATTGAAGTTGCCGATGAAGATGTCATCGGGGCCGGTATAGATCTTGGCATCGGGCGCGGGGGGCTTGCGGTCCATTGGCACCAGCCGGTCGAAATCGACCTTTGACGGCTGATCGGCCATGAACACGAACATCGCGCGAAAACCCAGTCCTGCGTCTGACACGATATCGGCCTGGATGAAGGCGGCGGTGCGCCCGCGCCGCAATTTCGTCGCGGTCACCGTCACATCGCCCGCGAGCGGCCCTATGAACGAGACTTGCGCTGATCGCAGCGGTGGTAGATCGGGCTCGCATTGTTGCGCGGCATGAAGCGCGAGTGCGCTTGATAGCCCGCCATAGCTGGTGCGGCCCTGCATCCAATCGGCGGGAATGGTCGCGGTGAAGCCGCCGTCGATTGGTCGAGCAGCGGCAAAGATATCGGCGATCGGGGTCATGCGTCAGCCTTGGAGAAAGTATCGCGCAGTTCGCGTTTCAGCACCTTGCCGATCGCGCTGCGCGGGAGTTCGTCGATGATGTGCAGCGCCGACAGCCTTTGGGTCTTGCCGAGCCGTTCGTTGGTCCAGGCCATGATCGCAGCAGGATCGGTCCCGGCCCGCGCCGGCACATAGAAGCCAACGGGCGTCTCTCCCCATGCTTCGCTTGGCATGCCGACAACGGTGCCATCGGCGACATCGGGATGCTGCGCCAGGATCACCTCGAGATCGGAGGGGTAGATGTTGAACCCGCCCGAGATGATTAGGTCCTTCTTGCGGTCCATCAGCGTCAAGAAGCCGTCATCATCGAAGCGCCCGATATCGCCGTGGCGGATATAGCGCTGTCCTTCGGCATCGAACCATTCTGCATCGCGCGTCGCCTCGGCGCGACCGTGATAGCCCGTCATCATCGCTGGCGATCTGCCAACGACCTCGCCCATTTCACCAGGCGCGACTTCATGGCCAGCATCGTCGATCAGCCGGATGTCATGGCCATCCACCGGCACGCCGACACTGTGGAGCTTGTCCGGGTGCGCATTGGCGACCAGCATCGTCGTGCCGCCGCCCTCGGTCATCCCGTAATATTCGACGAGCAGCCCGGGCCAGCGCGCCACGACATCGGCCTTGAGTGCAGCGGAAAACGGCGCGCTAGTGCAGGTCTTCAGCCGAAAGCTCGACAGATCGAACGCGTCGAAATCGGGCACCGCCATGATCCGGTTATACTGGACAGGCACCAACATGGCGTGGGTCGCGCGATTGGCGGCGGCGAGTTCAAGGAAACGCCGCGCCTCGAACTTCTTCATGATGACAGCGGTGCCGCCCCAGCCAAGCGTC
>JBBQAG010000075.1:0-12075 GCA_038315875.1 Sphingomonadales bacterium
CGAACAGGGGCGGAAGGCTCATATGCGTTTCATAGCAAAACGGATTGGGGTGTCGAGAGGGGCGATCGGGCTTCGCTGGGAAGCGCCGGCGTGCGGGTGGTCCGCCGCTGCCCTCACGCCCCGGAAGCGATCAGCAATGCAGCTTCTCGATCTTGCCTCTATCACACCGAGAATCAGCATCGGCATGTCAGCGTCGCTAGTTGACAAGATTCTTCTCGTCGATCGTCCGCGACGCGATCACGTCTAGCGGGCTCCAGTCACGGGGAGCCCAACCGAACCGATGGAACAGAGGTTCTTAATCAAACAACGTTTAGGGTCTCGGCACGGCGACGGGGATC
The DNA here is from genome assembly GCA_038315875.1 of Sphingomonadales bacterium. GTDB lineage: Bacteria > Pseudomonadota > Alphaproteobacteria > Sphingomonadales > Sphingomonadaceae > Sphingomonas. The sequence continues at coordinate 339 of JBBQAG010000075.1, forward strand.
ATCGGCTATGTCAGCAATCACTCTAGATCACCCGAACTTGATTGCGTTTGGGCGCGTGTCGGGGTTTCTCGATACCGAGCAAATATTGCGTGTCTTGTTCGACACGGATGACGCTATTCAGTCTTTCGGCAATCGCATGTCAAAGCATGGCAGAATATTTGACTTGAGTGACGCCAAGGTGGCCTCGCCAGAGTCAATCAGCGCTTTGTGCGATATGACCATTGATCAAAATCGCATCCCTTTTCGCGCCAATCGCGTGGCTTTTTTCGGCGCGTCGGCACTAGCCAAATCTCAAATCAAGCGACTTTGCGCAATTCGGTCAGGCTCGGCCATGTTCGATGATCGCCACGCTGCATATGCGTGGGTAACGGGCGGGCGCTGAGTTTTTCAAACTCCCGTCCAACTGCGCAGTGGCAGCAGGCAATGTCTTGCGCCGCCCAACGGCTCGGTCCCGCATCCGCCCGACCTTCCACCAGATAGCCTCTTAGCACCCACGATCCCGCTGAACCGCCGCCAATGCCTGGTTAATCAACCCGCCTCAGCCCCACCGCACACGCCCGGCTCTTCTCGACATAATGCTCGGCCGAAGCGCGCAGCATTGCTGTCGTCGTTTCGTCGAGCGCGCGCGCCACCTTCCCTGGGCTGCCGACGATCAGGCTGTTGGGCGGGAAGTCCTTGCCCTCGGTGACGAGCGCGCCGGCACCGACGATCGAGCCACGGCGGATTACTGCGCGGTTGAGGATGATCGCGCCCATGCCGATCAGCACGTCGTCCTCGATCGTGCAGCCGTGCAGGATCGCGTGGTGGCCGATCGTGCAGCCAGCGCCAACCGTCAGCGGCGCGCCGGGGTCGCTGTGGAGCATCGCGCCTTCCTGGATGTTGGTCCGCGCGCCGATCAGCATCGGCGTGTTGTCGCCCCGGATGACCGCCCCGAACCACACGCTGGCATCGGCGCCAAGTCGGACATCGCCGATCAGGTCCGCGCTGGGGGCGACCCAGGCACCGGCTTCCAGCTGCGGCCTTTTGCCGTCGATCTCATATAGCGGCATTGGCCTCTCCCTGTGTGTCGAGCGCCTATATCACAGGGCGCATCGTGACGGGCAGCACCGATCTTGTGGTTCTGCTCGGTCGCTATGCTATGATCGCGGCGATGATAAACGTCTCTCCCTGGCAAAGCTGAATCGATGCGCGTCGGCGCCCTCAAGCTCAAGGCGCAGATTTTCTGCGGCGACGAACCCGCCATGGGGCCGGGGAAGGCCGATCTTCTCGAAGCGATCGATCGCGAAGGCTCGATTTCGGCTGCCGGTCGGGCGCTCGGCATGAGCTATCGCCGTACATGGCTGCTGGTCGACAGCATGAATCGCTGCTGGACCGAAAAGCTTGTCGATACGATCGCCGGAGGCGGAGAGGGCAGGGGCGCGCGGCTGACGCTTTCGGGGCGCGACATATTGGCGCGTTACAGGGCTTTGGAGACGCGGCTGGCGACGGTCGCAGACGCCGATCTGGCCGGATTGGCGGCGCTGCTCCGTACCGCGCCGTTACCCTGAAAATCGGCACCGCCGTCGTGGCCACCGGGCTTGCCAACCCCCGGATCGCCCGGCACACTCTAGCAAAAGAAGAGGGGATTTTTCCGATATGACAAAGCATTGGGCGCTGCTCGCGGCGATTTCGACGATTGCGCTGGCCGGATCGGCGATCGCCGCCGGGCCACAGGGTCAAAAGGCGTTGGAGGCAGCGTTCGATAGCCGGATCAGCGCGCAGGATCAGCTCGAATGGCTGAAGCGCATGTCGTCCGCGCCCAATCAGATCGGCAGCGCACACAACAAGGCCAATGCCGAAGCGTCGCTCGCGCTTTTCAAATCCTGGGGTTGGGATGCAAGGATCGAGACCTTCCAGGTGCTCTATCCAACGCCGATCAGCACCACCGTCGAGATGGTCTCCCCACAGCAGATCAAGCTTGGCGGGCAGGAGCCGGCAATTGCCGAGGATGATACTTCGGGCAACACCGCCGATGCGATCCCGCCTTATGTGGCGTTCCAGGGCGACGGCGATGTCACCGCCGATCTCGTCTACGTCAATTTCGGCATGCCCGATGATTATGAGGCGCTGGCGCGCCGCGGCATCGATGTGAAGGGCAAGATTGTGATCGCGCGCTACGGCGGCGGCTGGCGTGGTCTGAAGCCAAAGCTGGCCCAGGATCACGGTGCTGCGGGCTGCATCATCTATTCCGATCCCGCCGATGACGGTTATGGCCGGGGCGATGCCTATCCCAAGGGCGGTGCTCGCCCGCCGCAGAGCGTGCAGCGCGGCTCGGTCGTCGATATGGCGATCAATCCGGGTGACCCACTGACCCCCGGCATCGGCGCAACGGCGGACGCCCAACGGCTGACCCGCGAAACCGCACCGACGATCCTCAAAATCCCGACGCTGCCAATGTCGTTCGGCGATGCAACCAAATTGCTGTCGCAACTCGGCGGGCGGCGCGCACCGGCGAGCTTTCGCGGCGGCTTGCCCTTTACCTATCACATCGGCGGCGATGGCGGGGTGAAGGTCCATCTTGCAGTCAAATCGGATTGGTCGCTGAAGCCGATCTACAACGTGATCGCGATGATCAAGGGCGCGAAATATCCCGATCAATGGGTGATTCGCGGCAACCACCATGATGGTTGGGTGTTCGGCGCTGCCGATCCGCTCTCGGGCAATGTCGCAATGCTTTCGGAAGCAAAGGCGCTTGGTGGCTTGCTCAAGACTGGCTGGCGGCCCGATCGCACGATCGTTTATGCCAGCTGGGATGGCGAGGAGGCAGGCCTGATCGGATCGACCGAATGGGCGGAGCAGCATGCCGAGGAACTGAAGACAAAGGCGCTCATCTACATCAACACCGATGGCAATGGACGCGGCTTTCTGGGCGTCGAGGGCAGCCATGATTACCAGCATCTCGTCAACAGCGTCGCTGAAGATGTGACCGATCCGCAGACCGGCAAGACCGTCGCCGAAAGGCTGCGTTCGAGCATCGTGGCGGGCGCCTATGATCATGAACGCACAAGCCCTGAGGACCTGGCGGCTGCCGAAAAGGGCGGCGACGTACCGATCGGCCCGCTTGGCTCGGGCTCCGATTATTCCGCCTTTCTCCAGCATCTCGGGCTCCCTGCGCTCAATCTGGGCTATGGCGGGGAGAGCGAGAGCGGCGGCGTCTACCATTCGATCTATGACAGCTATCATCACATGACGACCTTCGACGATCCGGGGCTCGTCTATGGCGCCGTCCTGTCCAAGACAGTTGGCCGGCTGGTCCTGCGCATTGCCGACAGCAACACCCAGCCGCAGCGCTTCGGCGATTTCGCGACGACCGTCGCTGGGTATCTGACGGAGGTGAAAAAGCTCGCTGCCGATCGCCGTACAGAGGATGAAAAGAGGCTGAAACTCTCCGAAACGGGCGCGTTCAAGCTTTCGACCGATCCAAAGGATCCAGTCGGCCCGCCGACGCCGCTTGCGATGACGCCGCATATCGAGTTTGCCGCGCTTGAGGATGCAGTCGACCAGTTGAAGAAGAGCGCCAGCGCCTATGACGCAGCCTATGTCGCTCACGGCGCGGCCCTGTCGTCGCCGACCCGGGGTCGGCTAAACGCGATGTTGGCGAACATCGATCAGCTGCTGGTCGATCCCAAGGGACTTCCCGGACGCCCCTGGTTCGTCAACATGGTCTACGCCCCTGGCCGCTTTACCGGCTATGGCGCCAAGACTTTGCCAGGCGTGCGGGAGGCGATCGAGGAACGGCGCTTCGCCGATGCAAATGCCTATGCCGTGCGAATAGCAGCGGTGCTCAGCGCCTACGCAGCAAGGCTAGATGCGGCGCGGACATTGCTGTTGGCGGGTTGAACTCGACAACCGTGCCATTGCGCGACGGATAGATCGTTTTCCGGCAATCATCTTCGCCGAATCGCCGATGCTGTGTATAATGGCGCGGCAGCAATTAGCGGGCGGCGATGATGGTTCAGCGGGTCTTTTGCGTGTTTGGCCGGCATGCGCCCAATCGGCGCAAGGCGTGGCACGACAGCCAGAATATGCGGTCCAAATGCCTCGGCTGCGGTTCGCCCATGCTGCGCGACCTTGCCGGCTGGCGCCCGTTCGAATCGTCGGACAACAGCGTCCACCGCGATCCGCATCCCCGCTACGATCAGTGTTGACCCTCGGGGGCGACGCCGCTCCAGAACTTTATGCGCGCTTTACGGTGTCATCACCGATTCCACCGCGCGACTTAATGCATGATCGGGGCATTGGCTTCCACACAGGAGCCCATTGCCATGCCTTTCGATCTTTTGCTCGGCGCGATCATTCCCGCTTTCATCCTCATCTACTTGCTCGCCGTGCTGGCGCGGCCCGAGCGGTATTGAGGCGTGGCTGGCATGACCCTCGCCGGATGGAGCATGATCCTGCTCTTTACCGTTTTGTTCGTGCTGCTGGCGAAGCCAGCGGGCGATTGGATGTATGCGCTTTATGGGCGCGAGCGCCTGCCGCTCGGCGGACTTGAGCGCGGCTTGTACAAGATAGCCGGTGTCGACCCGAAAGCCGATCAGAGCTGGATTGGCTATGCGGTTTCGATGGCGGTGTTCAACATCGCCGGCATCGCCTTCCTGTTCGCGATCCTGAAGCTCCAGGGCGTGCTGCCGCTCAATCCGCAAGGATTTGGCGGTGTCGAAAATCTGCTCGCATTCAACACTGCCGTCAGCTTCGTCACCAACACCAACTGGCAGAATTATGGTGGTGAGACGACGCTGTCGCACTTGTCGCAGATGTTGGGGCTGACGGTGCAGAATTTCCTGTCGGCGGCCACGGGGATTGCGGTCGCGTTCGCTATCATCCGGGGTTTTGCGCGGGCCGCGCGGTCTTCGAACTTGTGTGGCCCGAAGCTGCCATCCGCCGTCCGCTCGCCGAGGGGAAGGGCGCATGACCGGGCGGGTGCTGATCGTCGATGAAGAGCCGGCGATACGCCGGTTGGTCTGCGGCGCTATCGAGCGGGCCGGCTATTCGGTTGGCGAAGCGGCGAATGCAACCGATGCGCTGACCGAAGCACGCCGCGAGGGCTGTGAACTTGTCCTGCTCGATCTCGGCCTGCCCGATCGCGACGGGATTGAGTTGGTGCCGTTGCTGACAGCGATGGGCCGGGCGGTGATTGTCCTGACGGCGCGCGATGCCACTGCTGAAAAGGTCGCAGCACTCGATCTTGGTGCGGATGATTATGTCGTGAAGCCATTCGATACCGACGAGCTTCTTGCCCGTATCCGCAACGCGCTGCGGCATCGTGGGGGACAAATGGGCGATACCATCGCCGTCGCAAACCTGGTGATAGACGTGGCTGCCCACCGCGTGACACGCGACGGCACTGCGGTGCAACTGACCCGCAAGGAATTTGCCGTGCTCACGCAATTGGCGCGGCACAGCGGGCGGGTTGTCACCCACGGTCAACTGCTCACGTCGATATGGGGTGCTGCGCACCGCGACGATGTCGAATATCTGCGCGTCGCTATGCGCGGGCTTCGCCGCAAGCTCGAAGCTGATCCAGCGAACCCGGTATTGCTGAGCAATGAACCCGGCATCGGTTATCGTCTTGAGCAGCAATAGCGGGGCTGCCAACCGCCGGGCGGGACCGCGGCGGACAATTTTTAGGCAAGTGCGGCCCGAAAAGAGTAGGGCAGAGATCACAACGATCGGCGCACGGCGGATGATGAGATACGTCGCTGACGGATCGTGACTGAGGATATAGGCGAAACTGGCGGTCGGGATGGACGCAAGCTATCGTCGGCCTCTGGCCGGGATCGGCATCAATGCGAGGGAGTTGCGAGATGTACTACCGACTGCCCCTTCCTGCTGTGTTCCTTCTGGTGCTGTTGGGTTTCGCGCCATCGGTACCGGCGCATGAACCCGCCGGCAGTGCTGCGGCTAGCAGCGAAACCCTGCGTGTGTCGGCACGCCCTGCCGCAGCGCTTGTCGATGCCTTTCACTCGGCCCTTCAGCGAGGGGATGAAAAAGCGGCGGCTGCGCTGCTCGCCGATGATGTCATCATCTTCGAGGCAGGCGAAGCCGAGCGGAGCAAGACCGAGTATCTGGCCGTACATCTGGCGGCTGATATCGGTTTCGAACAAGCCGTTCCATCGTCGGCGACCCGCAGAACAGGGGGCGCATCGGGCGACATGGCCTAGATCGCGACGGAAGGCCGCACAACCGGCAGCTATAAGGGCAAGGCGATTGACCGGCTGACGACCGAATCGATGATCCTGCGCCGCAGCGGGCTGATTTGGAAAATCGCCCATATTCACTGGTCGTCTGCGCCCGCCAAGGCGCGCTAGACTGGGTGCGGACTTGGCCCCGCGCATCCAATAGTCAAAGCTTCGTCGCATTCAGCCGGAGCGCGTTCGTCACGACGGTGAAGCTGGATAACGCCATCGCCGCCCCCGCAATCATTGGTGAGAGCAGCAAGCCGGTCACTGGATAGAGCACGCCCGCAGCTACAGGCACGCCGATGCCGTTGAACAAGAACGAGAAGAACAGGTTCTGGCGGATGTTGCGCATCGTCGCCTTCGCCAAGCGGCGGGCGCGTACCATCGCCGCCAAATCGCCCTTGGTGAGCGTCATGCCTGCGCTTTCAATCGCCACGTCGGTCCCTGTGCCCATCGCCACGCCCACATCAGCAGCCGCGAGCGCAGGCGCATCATTGATGCCATCTCCCGCCATCACGACCTTGGCGCCTTGGGCTTTGAGCTCACCGACGATGCGCGCCTTGTCTTCTGGCTTAAGGCCAGCATGCACTTCGTCAATCCCGCCGATCGCGTCTGCCACTGCCCGCGAGGTGCCCTCTGCATCGCCGGTCAGCATCACGATCCGCAACCCTTCGGCCTTGAGCGCCGTAATCGCTTCACGCGCCGACTCGCGCAGCGGATCGGCAACGGCGATCAGACCGGCGAGCTTGCCGTCGATCGCGATCAGCATGACGCCTGCACCATCGCGGCGATACCGCTCCGCCGCCTCGGTCAGCGGCGCGGCATCAACGCCGATCCGCTCCATCTGCGCGGCGTTTCCGACCACCACGTTCTTGCCCGCGACGCGCGCGCTAACACCGAAACCGGTCTGCGATTCGAAGTGCTCGGTCCCGTCCGGCATGATCCCTGCGTCCTGCGCGGCAACGAGAATGGCATGCGCGAGCGGGTGTTCTGATTGGCCCTCGACTGCCGCTGCAGCCGACAGCAGCGTATCCTTATCGAAGCCGTCGCGCGGCTCGATCGCCGTCACCTTCGGTCGACCCTCGGTCAGCGTGCCGGTCTTGTCGATCACCAACGTGTCGACGCTGGCCATCATTTGAAGCGCCTCGGCATCCTTGATCAGCACCCCTCCGCGCGCGCCTCGCCCTGTGCCGACCATGATCGACATTGGCGTTGCCAAGCCTAGTGCACACGGACAGGCGATAATGAGAACCGCAATGGCGTTCAGCAACGCGTGACCGAAGCGCGGCTCCGGCCCGACCAGATTCCACACGATGAATGTGAGGATCGCAATCGCCACCACCCGCGGCACGAACCAGCCCGAAACCTGGTCCGCTATGGCCTGAATCGGCGCTCGGCTACGCTGGGCCTGGGCGACCATTTTCACGATGCGCGCAAGCACCGTGTCGGCGCCGACGGCGCGTGCCTCGATCACCAGCGCCCCGGTGCCGTTGACGGTGCCGCCCGTAACGTCCGCACTAGCCTCCTTAAGCACTGGGCCGGGCTCGCCTGTCAGCATCGATTCATCGACTGATGATCGACCTTCCACCACCACGCCATCAACCGGAACCGCCTCGCCCGGCCGCACGCGCAGGCGATCCCCGGTCACAATCTCGCTGAGAGCAACTTCCTCCTCGCCCGCCGCCGTCAGCCGACGCGCGGTTTTGGGCGCAAGGTCGAGCAGCGCCCGGATCGCGCGACCGGTTGCCGCGCGCGCCCTCAGTTCGAGGACTTGGCCGAGCAGAACGAGCGTAACCACGACGCCAGCCGCTTCATAATAAACCGGCACCATATCATGCATGCGGATTGAAGGCGGAAACAGCCCCGGCGCGACCGTCGCAACGACGCTATAGAGGAACGCCGCGCCAACGCCGAGCGACACAAGCGTGAACATATTGAAATGGCGCATGACGATCGAAGTCCAGCCGCGCTGAAAGAATGGCCAGCCCGCCCACAGCACAATCGGCGCCGTCAGTGCGAGCTGGACCCAGGGCGAGATCGCTGGCGGCACGAACTGGACGCTGAGCAATTCTGCCACCATCGAAATTGCGAGCAGTGGCACGCTCAGCACGCCTGCAATCCAGGTCCGGCGTGTGAAGTCGATCAGCTCAGGATTGGGCGCATCTTCAAGTGAAGGCTCCTCGGGCTCCAGCGCCATCCCGCAGATTGGGCAGCTGCCCGGCACCTCCCGCCGGATTTGCGGATGCATCGGGCAGGTCCATATTGCCCCGGACGTTGCTTCCGGTTTGATAGGTGGGTGATCGGCCAGATAGCGTTCGGGTGTTGTCATAAACTTGGTGCGACAATGCGCGCTGCAAAAATGAAAATGCTGTCCACCATGGTCAGCGTGATGCGCTGTCGTTACCAGATCGACCAACATGCCGCAGACGGGATCCTTCACCGTATCTGCAGGAACATTTTGGTGCGCGCCATCGGTCATGTATTTTTCCCAGCGCGGCCCCCGAGCGCCTCGGCAAGCTTGATTCGTGCCCTCCGGACCCGCGTTTCTACCGCTTTCTGGCTGATCCCCAGCGCGGCGGCAGTTTCCGCCTGGGACAGGGCTTCAATCGTTCGCAAGAGCAGCGGTTCCTTCAGCTTGTCAGGCAGCTTCGCAATGGCGGCGCTTACGCGGTCCAGTTGGACGCCGTCGTCGAGTTGCTGATCAGCAAGCGGGCGCTCATCGGCAACCGACAAAAGCTGGCCTCCACTGTCACCGCCGCCCATGCCAAGCAACCCGCGGACCACTGCCCGGCGTCGCCAATCGCGCGCTTTGTTGATTGCGATCCGTGCCAGCCAGGCCCGCATCGGCCGGACGCCGTCATAGCGGCGCATATGCACAAAGGCGGCGACAAAGCTGTCCTGCACGATGTCCAGCGCATCGTTGGCGTTCCCGGTATGCGCCTGGATCAAGCGAAAAACCGGATCGCGGTGACGCCGCATGATTTCGGCAAACGCCGCCTGATTGTCCGCCAGGGTCAGCGCTGCAAGTTCTCCCTCGGTCGCCGCCGAAAGATCAATCGTCACTTTTTGTCTTCGGTCAGTGCCCGGACCACTGCCGCATCGAAACGGCCCGCCTGATCGGGCCGCAAAATCTGCCGCATTGCAAAGATGTGCGCGATCGTTTCCTTCTGAAGTTGTCCCATCACCATGTGCGATCGATCGACGGCGGCGGTAACCTGCGCGCCATTGCCATGTTCGGTCTGGATCGCGTCGGCCAGCCGGGCATTGTCACTGCGCAATTGCAGTTCCAGCGCGTGTTTGCGCATCGCAAAGCGCTGTTCGAGCTGCTCAAGCCGGACCTTCTGGGCAGCGTCCAGATCGAGATCGTGGTGCACGAACTGATGAAAGTCGGCGGCGGGAGGTACTGGCGGTGAAAACAGCGCCTGCCCAACGAACACGCCCACAATCCCGGCGATAACCGCGATCACCGCGATCACCAGCAGGTTTCGGGCCGAGCGTGCGATCATTGGCCGAGCAGCGTCGAGGGCGCATACGCGGATTGCGCCGAGAGAGCGGCAAGTTCAGGCGCTTTGGGGCCCCGCTCGGCCGATAGCCCCGCCGTCGCCACGCCCATCGCCAGCGCCACCATCGCCGCCCCGCTGCTCAAGGCCGTGATCGAGGGCCCACGATTGGCTGACAGATCGGCCAACCGAGCAAAGACGCGTGCGTCGATCGCATCGAGTGCCGCTGGCGTCGGCGCTGCGCCAAGTCCGGCAAGCAGATCGTCGAGCGTATCCATCGAAATCAGTCTTTCAATATGGTGCATGCTGAACGCGTCACGGTTGCACATTCTGGGTGAAGGGAACAATCGTCTCACGCCAGTTTGCGCGAATCTGCCCGAACAGCTTCAACGTGCCTGCCTGTTCGGGCTTGATGTGGAAGCGGATGACCGGGCCGCCGCGCGCGCTTTCCACTTTCGGTTCAGCTCCTATCGGGTGGACGTGCTCGATCGCATTCCAGTCCCCTGCAAAGGCAACGATATGGCCGAACGCGCCCATTATTGGCTGCAACCCTGCAAAGGGCTGACCCGTCTTATTGTCAGTGATGCCGATCGTGCCTTGCGCCGCCTCCCCAACTTTCAGCGGGCCGGAAAAAGAGAGCGAAAAGGTCAGTCCGTCCATTACCGCCTTGGTCACCACAGCGGCATCCGGCTTGGGCGCGGGCTGGGTGCCCGCCACGAGATCGGCCTTTACATATTCCTGACTGCCATTCGGGCGCGTGGCATCGGCCCAAACCTTATAGGTCCGTCCGAAACGCGGCGCGAAATCAAAGCGCCAGCTGCCCGGTTTTGCAAGGTCGGGCTGCGGATGGATGTGCTGATAATCGGTCAGGCTGGCATCGACGATCAGCAGGTGCAGCTTCTTGGTATGCGCAACCGCCATAGCGTCCGCGCCCATTGGCTTGCCGCTCGCAGCGTCAGTCAACGTTAGGGAGACCGTCTGGGGCTTGCCGACCACGAACGCGCCTGCAGGTGACAGAGCGAGCGTCATCGTCGGGGCACCTTGATGGGGCGTTCCCATCGCATGGCCGCCCATCGCCATATGATCGTTCATCGCCATGACGTTTTCAGTCGAGGCGCTGTTTGCTTGGGGCGCATCGCACCCGGCGAGCGCCAACGGCAACAGTGTCAAAATCACGGGAGCATATTTCATCGGCAATTCCTCAAGGCCTAAAAGGATTCGCTGCTGCCGCGCGCGCGCGCATCAGCAACCAGGTTTTCAAGCGGTTTGCGGCCATAAAGCCGAAACAGGATCGGCGTGATCAGCGCGTCGAGCACCGTCGCCGATACCAACCCGCCAAAGATCGTGACGGCAACCGGATGGAGAATCTCCTTGCCCGGTGCATCAGCCCCAATCAGCAGCGGCACCAGCGCGAGGCCTGCGCCAAGCGCCGTCATCAACACTGGCGTCAACCGCTCGAGCGTCCCGCGCACGATCATCGCATCGCCCCAGCGCTCACCTTCGTGCAGCACCAGATTGATATAATGGCTGATTTTCAGGATGCCGTTACGCGCGGCGATGCCGGTCAGCGTGACGAACCCGACGAGGCTCGCGACCGACAGCGGCAGTCCCGCGATCCATAGCGCCACGACCGATCCGACCAGCGCCATCGGCACGCCCGCCATCACGATCAGTGCGAGCGCAACCGACCGGTAGCGGGTGAACAACAATGCGAAGATCATCAAAAACGAAATCGCGCTCAGGCCACCAATCGTCACCACGGCCTGTTGCTGCGCCTGAAACTGTCCTTCGACGCTGACCGAACCACCGGGCGGCAGCTTCAGCGTGGCGACTTCGGCATCGATCACCTTGACGATCGCGCCGAGATTGGCACCGGGTGCGGCGTTGGCAGAGAGCACGATGCGGCGGCGGCCATTCTCGCGCAGGATCTGGTTCGGCCCGTCGGTTTCGCGCACCTCCGCCAGATTGCGCAAGGGGACCGGGCCATTGGCGGTTTCGATCAGCAGGTCGGCAAGCGTC
>JBBQAG010000122.1:0-6264 GCA_038315875.1 Sphingomonadales bacterium
GACGAGCGCGCGACCGACCGCGAGGCCCGAGCCGTTGAGGGTGTGGACGAAGCGCGTGCCCTTCTCACCGGCGGGGCGGTAGCGCGCGTTCATGCGGCGTGCCTGGAAATCGGTGCAGGTCGAGACGCTGGAGATTTCGCGGTAGCGCTGCTGGCCGGGGAGCCAGACCTCGAGATCGTAGGTGCGCGCGGCGGAAAAGCCCATGTCGCCGGTGCAGAGTTTCATGCGGCGGAAGGCGAGGCCGAGTTTCGTCAGAATGTCCTCGGCCGCGGCGGTCATCCGCTTATGCTCGGCCTCGGACGTCTCGGGCGTGACGATCGCGACCATCTCGGCCTTTTCGAACTGGTGCTGGCGGATGAAGCCGCGCGTGTCGCGCCCCGCGGCGCCAGCTTCGGAGCGGAAGCACGGGGTGAGCGCGGTGAAGCGCAGCGGGAGGGCGTGCTCGGGCAATATCTGCTCGCGCACGATGTTTGTCAGGCTGACTTCTGCAGTGGGGATCAGCCAGCGGCCATCAGTCGTTTTGAACAGATCGTCGGCGAATTTGGGGAGCTGGCCGGTCCCGAACATTGCCTCGTCACGGACGAGCAATGGGGGCACGACGAGTTCATAATCATGGTCGCGCGTCAGCGTCGTCAGCATGAACTGGCCCAAAGCGCGATAAAGAACCGCGATCGGCCCGCGCAGCAGCGTAAAACGCGCACCGGCCAGCGCCACGCCGGTTTCGAAATCCATGCCCAGTGCAGGCCCGATAAGATCGTGTTCTCTGGGCACAAAGGGAAAGCCGGGTTCAACGCCGCGTTCGTGCACGACGGCGTTGTCATCTTCGTTGGCGCCGTCAGGCACGTCGCTCAATGCCAGGTTGGGGAGGGCCGCAAGCTGATCGGACAATTGCTCGCCAAGCGCCTTTTCCTCAGCCTCGATTGCCGGCAGCCGATCCTTGAGCGCGGCGACTTCGGCCATCAGCGCGTCGGCCGTCGCATGATCACCCTTGCCTTTGGCGGCACCAATCGCCTTCGATGCCTCGTTGCGGCGCGCCTGGGCGACTTGCGCCTCGGTCAGCAAGGCGCGGCGGCGCTCGTCGAGGGCGACAAGCTGGCCGGCAACCGGCGCCACGCCCCGCCGTGCCAGCGCTGCGTCGAAAGCCTGTGGGTCGTCGCGGATCAAACGGATATCGTGCATGCCCCGGCGCTATGGCCGGGGCACGCGATGATCGCAAGCGGCGACGCGTCGCCCGGCGACTCAGGCGGCGTTGGCTGCCCGATTTGCGAGTCGCTTGCGCGCGACCAGCGCTGCCGCTGCCGCCCCGAACAACAACACCATTGGCGGTGCTGGCACCGGCGTCGGCGTGCCGCTGCTGCCGCTCGATGTTCCGCTGCTCGTGCTCGTGCTAGACGCGACCCCGCTTGAGGTAACGCCGCTGCTCGTGCTCCAGCCGACGCTGCTCGATCCATAGCTGCTCGAGCTTGTGCTCGAGGAAGCCGATGAGGTGATGTCGCCGCTTGAGCTGCTCGAGCTGGCGGATGTCACGTTGCCGCTCGAACTGCTCGATGTCGAGCTCGACCCCGATGATGCCGAGGAAGAAGAAACGTCACCGCTCGACGACGAGGAAACATTGCCGCTCGACGATGACGAGACGTTGCCGCTGCTGCCGCCGCTCGCCGATGAGATGTTGCCACTCGACCCGCCTGCCGAAGAGGAGACGTTGCCGCTTGAGCCGCCCGCCGACGAGGAGACGTTGCCGCTCGAGCTGCTGCCGCCGCTGGCTGACGAGATGGTGCCGCTTGAGCTGCTGCCACCACCGCTCGCCGACGACACATTGCCGCTGGAACCGCCGCTGCCGCCAGTACCGCCAGAAGAGATGGAACCGCTTGAGCCGCCGGTGCCGCCCGAGGAGATGGAGCCGCTGGAGCCGCCGGTGCCGCCCGAAGAGACAGTGCCGCTTGAGCCGCCACTGCCGCCGGTCGAGACGCTGCCGCTCGACGCCGACGAGATGTTGATCGTAATACCGCTCGATCCATTGCTGCTGCTGCCGCTCGACGTTCCGCTCGAGGTTCCACTCGAAGTGCCGCTGCTCGATGAGGTGCTGCTTGAGGAACCGCCGGTGGACGAGCCGCCGGTTGAGGAGCCGCCCGTGGACGAGCCACCGCTGCCACCACTGCCGCCGCTCGCCGATGAGGTCGATCCGCCGCTGGTGCTCGATGCCGAACCACCACCGCTCGAACTGCCAGTGCCACTCGATGTGCCGCTAGAAGTTCCGCTTGAAGTACCGCTCGATGTTCCGCCGCTGGTGCTCGTGGTCGACGAAATCACGACCCCGCCCCCGCTGCCGCCGCCGCCACCAAAAAATCCGCCCGCGAAGAATCCGCCGCCGCCGCCAAAGCCGCCACCGCCGCCAGCGAGAACGACGCCACTGCTGCCGCCGCCGGATAGCACGGGGAATTCACCGCTCGACCCAGTGTAAGGAGGGGGCAGGGGCACTGGCGTCCCCTGACTCGTGACCGTGACGATGGCCGGAGGGCACACAGCGCGCGTCTGCGTGACGATACGGCGGATGCGCGCACCGGGGCGCTGGACCGTCGTTCTGACGATACGGCGGGTCTTTTTCACATAATGGTGCCGGGCTTGCGCCGATTCGGTCACGTGAACAGCGCCGCCGCCGATAACGGCACCGCCACATGCGCAGGCACATAATTTCGCCAAGGCCATCCGGACAGACATTGCTCTACTCTTTCTTGACCGTCTCGCTGAAAACAGCACCGAGTCAGTTCTGCAGCAAACTTCGCTGGTATCTCGCTAAAGTGCAGAACAAACGATTAAGTTCAACGCCGTTAACCATCAAAACTACTGTTCAGCCAAGTGGCAGCTATGCTTCGACAATGATGGATTGGTTAATGTTCCGTAGTGGAACAACATTGGTCTCAAAATCTGTAACTGGTTAACAGATTTGGCGGATCGTTCGCTTGGCGGGAATGGCCGCGAGATAGCCCTGGCGCCATTTTTCGCCAGCCATTGGCGCTTCAGACGGCATGCTGGGGCAAATTGCGAACAAGTCTCGCAATTTGGCGTGTCACGGTTGCTTGTGGAGCGCGGCATGCCTCGGTATAGGCCCGCTCGTGGCGGCCTAAGGCGCACAAAGCGTCATGCTGCTTCGGGCAGGAGAGTGGGGATGGCGAGCGTGTTGAACAGAGCCGATGATTTCGAAAATTCGACCGGGCTGCCGGATGACGACGGCTATCGGCCGACCGCCTCCGAGCCGTTCATGAACCCGCGCCAACAGGCTTATTTTCGCGCCAAGCTGTTGCAATGGAAGGATGCGATCCTGCTCGAAGCGCAGGGCACGCTTTCGCAGCTTCAGACCGAAAGCCTGCGCGAGGCCGACCTGACCGACCGTGCATCAAGCGAAACCGATTGGTCGATCGAGTTGCGTACGCGCGATCGGCAGCGCAAGCTGATTTCGAAGATCGAGGCAGCCGTTCGCCGCATCGACGAAGGCGAATATGGCTATTGCGAGGTTACGGGCGAGCCCATTTCGCTGGCGAGGCTCGAAGCGCGCCCGATCGCGACGATGACCGTCGAAGCGCAAGAACGCCATGAACGACACGAAAAGATATCGCGCGAAGATTGATCGACGTTTGGTCGCCAAATTCTTCGATGTTAAGCAATTTGATAGAGTTTCATGGTCTAGTGCCGGCGTGCTGATTTAACTTCGAGCAGGCCAGATGGACCAGTTTTCCAACGATCAGTTTTCGGGTGTCATGAGCGACGAGGCCGCCAGCCAGCGTCTCGAAGTGCGCGATAGCCTGTTTCTCGTCGCGGGTTTGCAATTGCGCGATCAACCCACCACCGAACAGGTGCGCGTCCGTAATCTATCTGCCGGCGGCATGATGGCGGAATTGCCGAAGCGCATTGAGCCTGGCGCACCGGTGACCGTGGAGTTGCGCGGAATCGGCCAGATCAGTGGCCGCGTCGCTTGGTGGACGGCTGGCCGGGTCGGCATCGCGTTTGACGACCTCATCGATCCGATGGCGGCGCGCAAGCCCGTCGGCAACGGCGCAAAGACGCCAGTATTCACCAAGCCCATTCTGCCGGTGCGCTGACGCAAAAAACAATTATGTTGTCTGACGCCCGACGGCAGCACCGCCGGGCGGCTCGGCTCGGAAGATCAGCTTGTGCTGATTTCCTCCTTGATCTTCAGCTTCTGTTTCTTCAGATCGGCAAGCGTCAGCGCATCGGGCATTGGGCGCTGCGATTCGGCGACGATACGATGATCAAGCCGGGCGTGCTTCGCTTCTAGTGCCGAAAGATGGGCGCTTTGCATGTGAGCGATCCTCCTTGGTGATGAACTGGCCGACAAAGCCAGCCGATAAGTAGATCATGATCTCCAAGCGCTGTCTCCCCCTTCGCTTCCCGGATTCGACGGATGCAGTGTTTTTACCGACAACCTGTTTTGCCACTCGCGGGCGCGCGATCATTTGCTAAGGTCGCCCAAGGCAAGGAGCGGCAATGGAAGAGCGATTAATCGCCAAACGGATTGAACTGCTGAAGATCGAGCACCGCGACCTCGATTCGGCGATCGATGCGTTGCTTGAGCAGAATTCCACCGACCAGCTGCAGATCGCGCGGTTGAAGAAGCGCAAATTGCGCCTTCGCGACGAGATCGCGATGCTGGAGGATCAGTTGATCCCTGATATCATCGCCTGACCGCATGCCTGCAAAGCGTTGCCGTCGATGCAGCTTGAAGGCGCTCGCCGACTGATCCGGATCGGGACGCGCAGCGGCCTTGCTGCGTCATTATAACGTTTTCTTTACCACCCGTTTCTGGGCAGTATCTGGCGATGGGGGATATTCTGGCAGAAACGCGGCTCCGCCGGCGGTTGATCGACATGCTGTATGTCGAGGCGATGGTGCTGGCGGACGAGGCGCGCGCGTATTTTGACGAAGGCGGTCGCGCCGAACGCGAGGCGCTGGAACCGCTGGCGCGCGTCGCCTTCTCTTGCGAGTCACTCAAGGTGACGACGCGGCTGATGCACGTTATCGCGTGGCTGCTCACCCAGCGTGCGGTCGATGCCGGGGAAATGGCACCCGCCGATGCGCTCGATCCTTCGCGACGGCTTGGTGATCCACCAGTGACGAGTACAGATGCGCTGGCGGCGATGCCCGCGCAGGCGAGCCTGCTCGTGGAAGGCAGCATCGATCTTCATCGCCGGACCGCCCGGCTCGATTCCGCCCTCGAGATTGCGATGCCGATGCCCAGCCCGGCGCGCTCGATGCTTGAACGGCTGGCGGTGGCATTCTAACCAGCCTTGCTAGGCGGGCACTCTCGCCAGTGCAGGCCGGATCGATTCGAGCGCTGCTGCATATTCACGCTCCAGCCGATCGATGCGCACCGCAACGCTTTCGATGGCATCGACAACGCCGATGCCTTGGCCCGATCCCCAAATATCGCGCCACGCCTTAGCCTTGCTGCCATTGTCGCCGCCGAAGTTCATCGTCTTCAGATCACCCTCGGGCAGGTTATCAGGATCCAGCCCTGCATTCTCGATCGAGCCGCGCAGATAATTGCCATGAACGCCGGTAAACAAGTTCGAATAGACGATGTCCGACGCGCGACTATCGACGATAGACTGTTTGTAAGCCGGATCGGCATTGGCCTCCTCGGTCGCGATGAAGGCCGAGCCGATATAGGCGAGATCGGCGCCCATCGCCTGCGCCGCCAGCACCGCCGCGCCATTGGCAATCGATCCCGATAGCGCGAGCGGCCCATCGAACCACATGCGGATTTCCTGGATGAGTGCAAACGGGGAAAGCCGCCCGGCATGCCCGCCAGCGCCGGCTGCAACCGCGATCAGCCCATCGGCACCCTTGTCGATTGCCTTGCGCGCGAAGCGGTCGTCGATGATGTCGTGCAGCGTAATGCCGCCCCAGCCATGCACGGCGGCGTTCAAATCCTCGCGCGCGCCGAGTGAGGTGATCGTGATCGGCACCTGCCATTTCGCGCAAGTCGCCAGATCGGCTTCTAGGCGATCATTGGATTTATGGACGATCTGGTTGACGGCATAGGGCGCTGCCGGGCGATCGGGATGGTCGCGGTTCCACGCCGAGAGCTCTTCGGTGATGCGGTGGAGCCATTCGTCGAGCAGCCCCTGCGGTCGCGCGTTGAGCGCCGGGAAGGAACCGACAATTCCTGCCTTGCACTGCGCGATCACCAGATCGGGACCGGAGATGATGAAGAGCGGCGACCCGATGACGGGCAGGCGCAGGCGA
>JBBQAG010000159.1:0-2667 GCA_038315875.1 Sphingomonadales bacterium
CCCCCCCGGGCGCGTGATCCGGCTGGCTTGCTGCACCGATGCGAGAGCGATAGGCTCGAAAGCATGATCACAAAGACAGCCGCTATTGCCGCCCTTGGCCTGTTTGCCTGCGCCGCACCGGCGCTCGCCGCCAACCGCCCCGCAACCGTCGGCGAAGACGCGCGGCAAAAGGCACAGGCCGCCCGCACCCGCATCGTCCGCGACGATTGGGGTATCGCCCATGTCCATGGCAAAACCGATGCCGATGCGGTCTTTGCGATGATCTATGCCCAGGCCGAAGACGACTTCAACCGGATCGAGACCAACTATCTGGTCTCGCTTGGGCGCTTGGCGGAGGCTGAGGGGGAGAAGGCGGTCTGGCAGGATCTGCGGCAGAAACTGTTCATCGATCCAACCGATCTGAGGCGCCAATATGCCGAAAGTCCGTCCTGGCTGCGCGCGCTGATGGAGGCATGGGCCGATGGGCTCAATTATTATCTCGCTACGCATCCGCAAGTGAAGCCGCGCGTGATCACCCATTTCGAGCCCTGGATGGCGCTCAGCTTTTCGGAAGGCAGCATCGGCGGCGATATCGAGCGGATCGACCTGAAGGCGCTCGAAGGATTTTACGGCCCCCGCCGGGTAGCAATGGCAACGCCCGTCGATCGCCGCGTCTACCGCGAGCCGACCGGCTCCAACGGCATCGCGATTGCGCCTGCACTCACGAAAGAGGGCCATGCCCTGCTGCTGATCAACCCGCACACCAGCTTCTTCTTCCGGTCCGAATTGCAGATGACGAGCGATGCCGGGCTCGATGCCTATGGTGCGGTCACCTGGGGGCAGTTCTTCATCTATCAGGGCTTCAACGCGCATGCCGGCTGGATGCACACGTCGAGCGGCGTCGATTCTGTCGATGAGTTTGCCGAAGATGTTGTCGAGCAGGGCGGCAAGTATTTCTATCGCTATGGCAAGGCGCTGCGGCCGATGATCAACCGCCGGATCACCGTGCCCTATCGCGCCGCCGACGGCACGATCGCGCAGCGCAGCTTCACCAGTTTCGCCACGCATCACGGGCCGGTCGTCCGCATGGCCGAGGGGAAGTGGATCTCGATCGGCCTGATGAACACGCCCGTTCCAGCGCTTGAGCAGAGCTTCCTGCGCACCAAGGCGACCGACTTTGCGTCATTCATGAACGTGATGGCGCTCAGGGCCAATTCGTCGAACAACACGATCTTTGCCGACGCCAAGGGCGAGATTGCCTATCTCCACCCGCAATTCGTGCCAAAGCGCAACGATCGCTTTGACTATCGCAAGCCCGTCGATGGCAGCGATCCGGCGACCGACTGGCAGGGAATACACGCGCTTGGCGAGCTTCCGCAGCTGCTCTCGACGGCCAACGGCTGGATCATGAACACCAATGATTGGCCCTGGTCTGCAGCGGGGTCGCAAAGCCCCAAGCGCGAGGCGTTTCCACGCTATATGGATACCGCCGGCGAAAATCCGCGCGGGCTGCACGCCACCCGCGTGCTGACGGGGCAGACTGGCTTCACGGTCGATACGCTGCGCGATGCTGCGTTCGATCCCTATCTCACCGCGTTCGCACCGCTGATCCCGTCGCTGGTGGCGGCGTGGGACACATTGGCCGACACCGACCCGATGAAGGCGCGGCTGAAGGACCAGATTGCCCTGTTGCGCGGCTGGGATTTCAAATGGAGCGCGGACTCAACCGCCACTTCGCTCGCGGTGTTTTGGGGCGAGGCGATGTGGGGCGATACCGCGACCGATCTCGATCTCGAAACCGCGGGCATGGGCCGCTACGATCACATGCTCGCGGCGGCACCGTCACGAAAGCTTGCCGCGCTCGCCAAGGCGTCCGATCGGCTGGCGGCGGATTTCGGCAGCTGGCAGACGCAGTGGGGCGACATCAACCGGTTCCAGCGCAACGATGCAGCAATCGTGCAGCAATTCGATGATTCGAAGCCCAGCACCCCGGTGGCCTTCACCTCGGCGCAATGGGGTTCGCTCGCCTCGTTCGGCGCCAAACGATATCCCGGGACGAAGCGCTATTATGGCACCAGCGGCAACAGCTTTGTCGCGATCGTCGAATTCGGCGATCGGGTGCGCGCCCGTGCCGTAACCGCCGGCGGCGAAAGCAGCGATCCGGCATCGAAGCATTTCAGCGATCAGGCCAGTCGCTACGCCAGCGGCAATCTGCGCGAGGTCTATTTCTATCCCGATCAGCTGCCCGGCCATGTCGAGCGGCGCTATCACCCCGGCGAATGACATGAGCGTCATTGATCAAGCGGCCGGGCGGGGCGATGCCGGCAAGGTGACCCTGCCCGCGCGGCCAGAGCCAGTACGCATGTCTGCTCACGACACCGCCGTCATCGTGATCGATATGCAAAACGCCTATGCGAGCGCTGGCGGCTATGTCGATCTCGCTGGCTTCGACATTGCAGGCGCGGCGGGGACGATCGGCAAGATCGCCACCGTGCTCGAAACGGCACGAGGCGCGGGCGTACAGATCATCTATCTGCAAAATGGCTGGGACGCCGATTATGTCGAGGCGGGCGGGCCGGGATCGCCCAACTGGCATAAATCGAATGCGCTGAAGACGATGCGCGCCCGGCCCGAACTCGCCGGGCAATTGCTCGCGCGCGGCGGCTGGGATTATGCGCTGGTCGATGC
>JBBQAG010000058.1:0-16031 GCA_038315875.1 Sphingomonadales bacterium
GGCGCTATTGTGCTGAATTGGCCGCCGGTGGCGCGGGCTCATGGGTCAGATCGGTAAAGCGATAGCTTGGTTCGCCGATCCGGCGGCGGATCAGCGATCCGATTGGGGTCAGCCACTCATAAGTGAGCGTCACGCGCTCAATGCGATACTGGCCTGGGTCATCCGCGGCGGCCTTGCTTGCAAGGTATCGGCGGCGCGAAATCATCGAAACGATCGGTTTTGCCCAGCCGGTGTCCGGGCTTCCGCGCAATATGTCGGTGTCGGTGACCAATCCGTCAGGCCTTACCCAATAACCGATATCAGCCCATTGATATTGGCGGACACCTGACTGCTGTTTCGAGGAGGAACCACTGTTGTACCGACGTTCACCTTTCGCTTCATCTTGCTCCGCAGTCGCAGGTACAGGCGGCGACCAGGCTAGTATCGGTGCGTCTCCTGCAGGCTGCGCCTGGATGGCCGCAACGAGCCGGTCGGTCGCGCCTTGATCTCCATCCTGTCGTTCGAGCCGGGCGAGAATGGTCTGGGCGTGGAGTATCAGTTTCGGATCGGTATCCGCCGCGGCGATGATCGCCGCAAGTCGCATGCGCTGTCTTCGGCTGTCGCGCGGTTTGCCTGAAATCCATAGCCGTCGAAGCTCAATTGCCTGCGCTAGTTTAGCGAGCCCGTCCCTTCGGGCGAGATCTTCGGCTTCAAGATAACTGTGCTCGGCGGAAGCGCGATCCTCCAGCGCCACATAAATATCTCCAGCGCTGATATGACCTGTCACTCTTTCGACCGACGACAGCGAGGGTGCCTGGGCAATGATATAAGCCGATTTCAAGGCCAACGTCCGATATTCTTCTCGGTCGCCGTTATGCTCGGCGACGGTGGCGCCAGCCTCGTACAGGGCAGCGACAGCACGCGGGTACTGACCGACAGCATCGCGGTTACGAGACAGTGATCGGAGCAACGTTGCGCGCGCGTCGGGATATTTACCTGCAGCGAACAAGGCCTCTGCATGCCGTATCGTTGCGTTGACATCATCGATGACGGAGCATTGACGCGCAAGACATTCGGCGAGCGCCTTGCCCGTGTTCACAGGCGCGACAACGACGATCGCCGGTCGATCGAGCTCGGCTTGGGAAACGGGGGCTGACTGGTCCAACATCAGTTATCTCCAACGGTGGAGTGATCGGCGCCGGTGCCGAACTGACAGTCTAACACTCTGCCGAAATGGCTCCCTGAGTTGGATTCGAACCAACGACCAAGTGATTAACAGTCACCTACTCTACCGCTGAGCTATCAGGGAACGATTTTGGCAGAAACTGAGCCTCTAGCCACCGCGTTGCGGCGGCGCAACCCCCTATGCAATGAACTGTTCCATCGTGATCCGGTCGTCGAGCGCATGCTCGGGATCGAACAGCAGCGTCAATTCGCGGGTGCGATCTATCGCGATATCGACCTGCGCCACGTCACGTACTTCGCGCTGATCGGCGACCGCGCTGACCGGGCGCTTGCCCGGATCGAGCACGCGAATACTGATCCTTGCCTTATCGGGCACGATCGCACCGCGCCAGCGCCGCGGCCGGAACGCGCTGATCGGGGTCAGCGCGATGAGCGCCGATCCAAGCGGCAATATCGGTCCTTGCGCCGAAAAATTATAAGCGGTGGATCCAGCCGGCGTCGCCGCAAGGATGCCGTCACACGCGAGTTCCGCGATCACGATCCGATCGTTGAGCGTCACCTCCAGCTTGGCGGTCTCGCGGGTTTCGCGAAGCAGCGACACTTCGTTGATCGCTGGAATCGAATGAACTTCGCCCGTTACCGTCGTGGCGATCATCCTGAGCGGGGTGACCTTGAAGGCCTTGGTCTTCGCCAGCCTGTTATCCAGGCCGTGCGGCTCCCATTCGTTCATCAGGAAGCCGACCGTGCCAAGGTTCATGCCGAACACCGGCAAGGGATCGCCGCGCCCTTCAAGCTGGGCGTGCAACGTCTGCAGCATGAAGCCGTCGCCGCCGAGCGCGACGATCATGTCGGCGCTGTCCTCATCCACCCATTCATACTGCTCGCGCAGGGAAGCTGCCGCTTCCTGCGCCTGCTCGGTCGGCGAGGCGACGAGCGCCCGCCGCTCATGACCGATCATCCGCCGGTCACGCTCATGTGGCGGGCAACCGCCGGCGCGGCGCCACGCTCGATCCGGAAATCGTGACGCGCAGGCTTCAGCCGCATCGCGGTGTCGAGCGCGCTATCGAGCCCCGCTACGCCGGAATCGCGCAGCACCGCCTTCAGATCGACCTGATCGTCATTGCCGAGGCACAGATACAGCTTGCCCTCGGTGGTCAGCCGCACCCGGTTGCAGCCATCACAGAAATTTGCGGTCAGCGGTGAGATGAGGCCAAGCCGTGTGCCCCAGGACGCGACCTTCCAGTAACGCGCTGGCCCGCCGGTGCGATGATCGTCGCGCGCCAGATCGAAACGGCTCGCCAGATCGTCAAACACCGCGGTCAGCGGCAGAAAGCGATCGGCACGATCCTCGTCGATCGCGCCGAGCGGCATCGTCTCGATCAGCGATAGATCAAAGCCATTCTCCCCACACCAGGCGAGCATTGGAGCGATCTCGTGCTCGTTCAGGCCCTTCAGCGCAACCATGTTGATCTTGATCGCGAGCCCGGCATCGCGCGCGGCAAAAATCCCGGCGATTACTCGCGCGACATCGCCGTGGCGGGTGATGTGACGAAACAGCGCAGGATCGCGCGTGTCGAGGCTCACATTGATGCGCCGCATCCCCGCATCAACCATCGCCGGCGCATGCTCCGCCAGCCTGGTGCCGTTGGTCGTCATCGTCAGCTCATCGAGCCCAGTGCCGACATGCCGCCCCAGACGGCGGGCGAGCTCTGCGATATCGCGGCGCACCAGGGGTTCGCCGCCGCTCAGCCTGATCTTGGTTACCCCGCGCGCGATGAAGCGTTCGGCGATGATCGCCATTTCCTCAAGGCTGAGCAGCTTGTCCTTTGGCAGAAAGGTCATGTCCTCGGCCATGCAATAGCGGCAGCGCAGATCGCAGCGATCGGTAACCGATATCCGGAGATAGCTGATCGTGCGGCCAAGCCCGTCGACCAGCGGGCGTTCGGCGGTAAGGGGCGCGGCGCAGGACATCGGCTAGGAGCTAGGCCTTCACTGCTTGTCAAACAAGCCCTGTGCAAAGGAGGTTGACGGCCCAGCCTTGGCATTGGCGAAGTTTCCGGGCGGGGCTACACAGTCGGGATATGGACGGTCGACGCTTGACGAATGAAACGGATCACGAAGCGCGACCGGGCACCACCGTGGCGCTGTTCATCCTGTCCTTTCGCCAACGCGACGAACTGGCTGCGCTGGCAGCAAGTGGCGGGTGGCAGGTAATCGCCGCACGCCGGACCGAAGGCGCCGAACAGCGTTTTCTGGCAAGCGGCGCGCAGGTCGCCGTGGTCGATGCGCGCGGCGCGCTTGGTGACGGGCTGGCCGCGGTGGCCGCGCTTGGCGATGTGATCGCGGCGAATGGCGGGGCGCTGCTGGTGCTCGTGTCGCGCGGCGATGTGGCCGAAATCGGCACGTTCTTCGATGCTGGGGCGACGCATTTCCTGTCGAGCCCCCACAGCGAGCAGGAATTCATCCAGTCGCTGCGCTTCGCCTCGCGCCATGCCGAGCGGATGGCCGGTGACTGGCGGCGCACGGTGATCGCCGAAGAGCCGCTCGGCTGGCGGTATCATCGCCGGCTTCGGCAGTTGTCGCTGACGCCCGCGCTTGCCGAACTGATCGATCACGACGGGACCGCGAGACCGCTCGATTTGCTGCGCACGCTGGCCCCCGAGGATCGACAAAATGCGCTGCGGGCCTTGCGACGCCTGCTCAGTAGTGGTGGCGTGACGGCATTTGCGCACGATGTCGATGCGCTCGGGCGCGTCGTTCAGCATCTCCAATTCGATTCCGAATCGCAGATTGTCGATGCCGTGATCGAACGGCTTGGAAAAGTGCCCCGGCCAGCGGCCATCATCGGCGACGCGCTGGCAAGGGTACGCGACGCTGCGGGTGCCCGGCGGTGGCTCGACCGGCGGCTCGAGGAAGACGGCGGCGCCCCGGTGCAGGCAATGCTGATCGCGCTCAACCGGTTCGATATCGTCAACGCCGCTTATGGCCGCCCGGCCGGCGACGCGCTGCTACGCACTGCCCAACGCCGGATCGACGATGTCGTGGGTGAACTGCTCGATCGCGGCGCGATCGTCGCGCGGATGGGGGGATCGGAATTCATTGTTGCCGCCAGCGATAGCGCCGCTCGGTTCGAACTTGCCGCCGGACGCATTGCAGAGGCGCTCGCCCGGCCCTTTGTCGCTGGTGGTGCGGTGGCGGTGCTGGGGTGCCGGATCGGCATTGCTTCTGCCGAGCCCGACGAAAAGACCGCGACGTTGCTTCGGCGCGCCAGCGAGGCGCTCGCCGATGCCCGCGCTTCCGATAGCGCCACCATTCAGATTGCGGAGCGCGACGCTGGGCAGGGCGGGCAGATCGATCGGCTTGCAGTCGATCTGCGACACGCGCTCGATCGCGACGAAATCGACATCCTGTTCCAGCCGCAGGTCGCAATTGCGAGCGGGCTGATCACCGGCGTAGAGGCGCTGGCGCGGTGGGACCACCCCGTCATCGGGCCGATCGGCGCAGAAACCTTGTTTGCAGCCGCCGAACGCGCCGATCTTGTGATCGGGCTGTCCGATCATATCCAGCGGATCGTATTGGCGCGGGCAGCGGCGTGGCCGGCGGGACTTGGCAAGCTTCGGCTCGCGCTCAATCTGACGTCTGCCGATATCGCGCGACCCGGATTTGCAGACATTTTCCTCGACCGCGTCGACACCAGCGGCTTTGCGCGCACCCGGCTTACCGTTGAGATCACCGAAAGCGGCCTGATCGACGATCTGGGCGCTGCAGCGGGTCTGCTTGCGGCGCTGCGCGGGGCCGGCTGCCGCGTCGCGATTGATGATTTCGGGACGGGCTATTCGAGCCTTGCCTATCTGAAGGCGCTGCCGCTCGATTATCTGAAGATCGACAAGAAACTGGCACAGGATATTACGGGAACGACGCGCGACCGGATCGTCGTGCGGGGGGTGATCGATATGGCGCGATCGCTCGGCTTGTCGGTGATCGCCGAAGGGGTCGAGACGACCGAGCAGCTCGATCTGCTCGCCAAGGAAGGCTGCCAATATTATCAAGGCTATCTGTGCAGCGAGGCCCTGGACGCAGCGGCTTTAGCGGCACTGGTCGCGACATGGGGGGATAGACGATGAAGCCGCAGATGATGATTTTCGGGAGCGCGGCGATGCTGCTGGCGGCACCCGCTGCGGCGCCCGCTGCGCTGGCTGTCGCGGGCGAGCAGCAGGCGGTAGAGGCGGCCATGCTCGACAGTGCAGCGGGCTGGAATGGCGGCGATCTGGAGCGCTTCATGGCGGTCTATTCGGGCAATCCGGCCACAAGCTTTGTGACCAAGGAAGGCGTCATTCGCGGCAAGGCGGCGATGGCTGAGCGTTACCGGATGCGCTATGATTTTGCGAATGCCGCCAAGCGTGGCACGCTGACCTTTGAAACGCTCGATTTCCGCATGCTCGGCACGCGAAATGCGCTGTACATTGGTCGCTACACACTGACCTATCCCGACGGCAAAACGCAATCGGGGCCGACCAGCCTTGTTTTCGCGCGAGAAGCGGCAGGCTGGAAGATCATCGCCGACCATAGCGGATGATGGTATTATGCCGTCACATTATTTTCATTCCAGACCGTTCGTCTGGAGCGAAGTCGAGACACATGCCTCAGGTGCTGCGCGGGGCGTTTCGACTACGCTCGACACGAACGGTCGGGGTTTGAGATCATTAAAAGTTATCGGTCGTTAAGTCCCGTTGTGCTCCCGCGAAGGCGGAAGCACAGGCTGGGTCCCCGCCTTCGCGGGGACACATGGCGGCGAGCGCGCGACAGAATTGACCGCGCTACCCCGCCGCCTTCGCCAGCCCCTTGGCGAGTTGCAGCGCACCGTTGAGCCGCGATTTGGGATCGCCCCAGGCGCGGTTGAGCACGAGCTTGCTGTCGGGTCGCAGCTTCGCAACCCCGTCCAGCCGCGCGACCCACGCCAGCAGTCCGTCGATGTTGGGCGGTCGGTCATCATGAAACGAAACGAGCGCGCCGCGCGGCCCGACATCGATCTTGGCGATGGAGGCGCGTTTGGCGTGGAGCTTGATTTCGATGAGGCGGATCAGGTTCTCGGTCGCATCGGGCAGTTTGCCGAAACGATCGATCATCTCGGCGGCAAAGGCCTCGATATCCTGGGGTTCGTCGATGTCGTTCAGGCGGCGATACAGGCCCATTCGCAGATCGAGATCGGGGACGTAATCGTCGGGGATCAGGATCGGCGCGTCGATGGTAATCTGCGGGCTGAAATCGCGCGGGCGCTTGGCCATGCCCCCGGCCTTGGCGTCCATGATCGCCTCCTCCAGCATCGACTGGTAGAGTTCATAGCCGACTTCGCGGATATGCCCCGACTGTTCGTCGCCCAGCAGATTGCCTGCGCCGCGAATGTCGAGATCATGGCTCGCCAGCTGGAAACCGGCACCGAGATTTTCGAGGTCTGAAAGCACCTTCAGCCGCTTCTCGGCGGTTTCGGTGACGATCCGGTCGGCGGGTGTCGTCAGATAGGCATAGGCACGCGTTTTTGCCCGGCCGACGCGACCGCGCAGCTGATAAAGCTGGGCGAGCCCAAACCGGTCGGCGCGGTGGATGATCATCGTATTGGCGCTCGGGATGTCGAGCCCGCTCTCGACGATCGTCGTCGACACCAGCACCTCGAACTTCTTGTCGTAGAATGCGCTCATCCGCTCCTCGACCTGCGTCGGCGACATCTGGCCATGGGCGACGACATAGCGGATTTCGGGAACCTCCTTGGTCAGGAAGTCCTCGATATCGGGCAGATCGGCGATGCGCGGGGTGACGAAGAAGCTCTGCCCGCCGCGGTAATGCTCGCGCAGCAACGCCTCGCGCAGCACCACCGGGTCCCAAGGCATCACATAAGTGCGCACCGCGAGCCGATCGACCGGCGGCGTCTGGATGACGGAAAGCTCGCGCAGGCCCGACATCGCCATCTGCAATGTGCGCGGGATCGGGGTGGCGGTGAGCGTCAGCACATGGACGTCGGTCTTGAGCGCCTTCAGCCGTTCCTTGTGCGTGACGCCGAAGCGCTGCTCTTCGTCGACCACCACCAGCCCAAGCCTCTTGAAACCCACACTTTTTGCCAGGATCGCATGCGTGCCGATCACGATATCGATCGTGCCGTCCTCCATTCCCTCGCGTGTCGCCTTGGCTTCCGCTGCAGTAACAAGGCGTGAGAGGCGCCCTATCCGCAGGGGAAACCCCTCGAACCGCGCGACGAAATTGTTGAAATGCTGGCGCGCGAGCAATGTCGTCGGGCAGACGATGGCGACCTGCAGCCCCGCCATCGCCGCGACGAACGCGCCGCGCAGTGCGATCTCGGTTTTGCCGAATCCGACGTCGCCGACGATCAATCGGTCCATCGGCTTGCCTGCTGCCAGATCCTCGAGCACTTCGCCGATTGCGCGGTCCTGATCGTCGGTTTCCTCATAGGGAAAGCGATCGACGAAGCTGGGATAGACGCTCGCATCGGGCTCGGCGATGTCTGCGGGGCGCAGCGCGCGTTCAGCGGCAATCGCGATCAGCTCGCCGGCAATTTCGCGGATGCGCTCCTTCATCCGGCTTTTGCGCCGCTGCCACGCCTCGCCGCCCAGCCGGTCGAGCGTCGCCGCATCATCGCTGCCATAGCGGCTTAGGACGTCGATATTCTCAACCGGCACATACAGCTTGTCGCCGCCGGCATATTCCAGCGCGACGCAATCATGCGGCGAATTGCCGACCGGGATCGACATCAGCCCGGTGTAGCGGCCAATGCCGTGATCGACATGGACGACGAGATCGCCGGGCGAAAGCGTTGCCAGTTCGGCAAGAAAGGCATCGGCCGATTTGCGGCGCTTTGCGCGGCGGACAAGCCGATCGCCGAGCATATCCTGCTCGGTCAGCAAAGCGACCTGGGGCGCTGAGAACCCGTGATCCAGCGGCAGCACGATCAGCGCCACGCCCCTATCGGCAACACCAAGCGCCTGTTGCCAGCTTTCCGTCAATTTCGCGCCCGTCAGCCCGTGCTCGGCGAGCAGCCCCGCCAGCCGCTCGCGCGCGCCCACTGAATAGCTTGCGAGCACTGGCTTGCGGCCATCCTTGCGCAGCTTCGCGATGTGCGCGACCACCGCTTCATAGACATTTGCGCCCGATGCACGCTCGGCACCGAAATCCCTTGCGCCGTCGACCGCGAAGTCGATGACATTGGCACTTTCGGGTTCGTGAAAGGGTGTTACCAGATGGGCTGCTGTACGCGCTAGTTCGCCGGTCCACTCGTTGGCCGTCAGATAAAGCAGCTCGGGCGGCAGTGGTCGATAGCTGCCTGGGTCGCTCGATTGCGCGCGGACGCGGTTGGCGTGGTAATCGGTTACCGCCTCGAAGCGTTGCTCGGCTGCCGCCGCCACGCCCGAATCGCGGACGATGATCGTGCCCCCATCTTCATTGGCGCCCAAGTGATCGAACAATGTCGTCAGCCGTTCTTCGAACAGCGGCAGCCAATGCTCCATTCCCGACAAGCGCCGGCTTTCGGAGATCGCCTGGTACAGCGGATCGCCCGTCGCATTGGCACCAAAGCGTTCGCGATATCGGCTGCGGAAGCGTTTGACGCTCTCATCGTCTAGCAGCGCCTCTGACGCGGGCAGCAGCGTGACGCCGTCGATCCGCCCGGTCGTGCGCTGATCACCCGGATCGAAGCTGCGCACGCTCTCGATCTCATCACCGAAGAAATCGAGCCGCAGGCCGTGGTCCTCGCCGCTTGGGAACAGATCGACCAGCCCGCCGCGGACCGCGAATTCGCCCGAATCGGTGACGGTCTCGACGCGTTGATAGCCGTTTGCCTGAAGCAACGACGCCAGCTTGTCGCGCCCGATCCGTTCGCCGGGCTTCAACGTGGCAACCAATTGCCGAACCCGGAACGGGGTCAGCGTGCGCTGCGCCGCTGCATTGGCTGTCGTAACGAGGAGCTGCGGGCCTTTGCGCGGCGCCTGCAGGCGGTGGAGCGCTGCCACGCGCTCGGCCATGATGCGGAGCGTCGGCGAAGCGCGATCATAGGGAAGGCAGTCCCACGCCGGAAAGCTGATCGTTTCGAGTTCTGGCGCAAAATAATGCGCCGCAGCGGCGATGGCGCGCATTTCTGCCTCGTCCGCTGCGATGAACACCGCCCGGGTGGTTGCCGCGCGCGCAAGGTCGGCGAGGAGCCAGGGCAGAAAGCCACCCGGCACGCCGGAGAGGGTCAGCGGTGCCTTGGCGGCGAGGATGGTCGATAGGTTGGGCATTGTTCGGGCAAAATCTCTGGCGTCACCCCGGACTTGTTCCGGGGTCCACCGTGCCTCATTTCCGGGCATGGTGGTGGATGAGTGGACCCCGGAACAAGTCCGGGGTGACGGACGCTCGCTTATTCTGCAATCGGCACGTAATTCAGTGCCTTCAACGCCGCGAGGATCGACCCGACATAGCGATCGGGCGCGGGCTGCGTGCCCATTGCCCAGGCCATGATATCGACATCCTGTTCCTCGATCAGCGTTTCAAACAACGCCATCTCGTCATCGGACCATCCATCGCCATGCGCATCGAAGAACCCGCCGATCAACAGGTCGGCCTCCTTCGTGCCGCGGTGGTGGCTGCGAAAGTGCAGGCGTTTCAGTCGGGTGGTTCTGTCCATGGCACGTCCAACGGCACTTGGCCGGCGGTGCTTTGCGCGACCGTCGGCTGAGGGTAAGACGGGACTGATAGTCATGCGGCCAGAAATCCTCAATCCACTCTTCGCAGAAGTCACCGCGCTGAAAGGCGTGGGGCCTGCCCTGGCCAAGCCATTGGAGCGGTTGGGGCTCGCCCGGGTCGTCGATGTCGCGTTCCACTTGCCGACCGGCTGGATTGACCGGATCGCGCGCGACGAGCTCGACATGGCCGATGCCGGGCGGACGATTGCGATTACGCTCACGGTTCAATCCTATCGATCGAGCGCCGGGCGCGGACCAACGCGGGCGCAGGCGATCGATGCGAAGGGCAATTATGTCAGCCTCGTCTATTTTGGCGGCAATTCGGGCTGGGTGAAGAAGCTCGCGCCAATCGGCGAGCCGCGCCGCGTTTCGGGCAAGCTCGAAATGTACGGCCAGGAGTTGCAGATCGTCCATCCCGACTATGTTTTGCCGCTGGATGAGGCTGGTGACCAGCCCGAGCGTGAGGCGATCTATCCGCTGTCCGACGGGCTCACCTCGCGACGGCTTGGGCAGATGGCGGCGCAGGCGGTGGAGCGTGCGCCCGATCTCGACGAGTGGATCGAACCCGGGCTGCTCGCACGGCAGGAATGGCCCGCCTGGCGAGAGGCCGTTTCGCGCATCCATGCCGATCCGTCGGATGCCAAGGCGCGCGCGCGGCTCGCTTATGATGAGCTGTTCGCCAATCAGCTCGCGCTAACGCTCGTCCGTGCGTCGTCGCGGGCACGCAAGGGCAGGGCGCTGATCGGCAACGGGCGGCTGCGCGATATGCTCCGGCTGCCTTATGCCCCCACGAGCGCGCAATCGCGCTCGATCGTGGAGATCGAGAGCGATTTGCGCCAGACCCAGCCAATGTTGCGGTTGCTGCAGGGCGATGTCGGATCGGGCAAGACATTGGTCGCGGCGATGTCGCTGCTGGTGGCAGTCGAGGCGGGTGCCCAGGGGGCGTTCCTCGCGCCGACCGAGATATTGGCGCGGCAACATTATGAGGGCCTCCAGCGGCTGCTTGCCGGCCTGCCCGTCAACATCGCGGTGCTGACCGGGCGCGACAAGGGTCGCGCGCGCGAGGCAACGCTGATGGGGCTTGCCGACGGCTCGATCGATATCCTGATCGGCACCCACGCAATCTTTCAGGAGGCGGTGGAATATAAGGATCTCGGGCTGGTCGTCGTCGATGAGCAACATCGTTTCGGTGTCGCGCAACGGATGCTGCTGACCGGCAAGGGCCAGCACCCCCCGCACCTCCTGGCGATGACCGCCACGCCCATTCCCCGCACGCTGACGCTCGCTCTCTACGGTGAGATGGACGTCAGCCGGCTCGACGAGATGCCGCCTGGCCGCCAGCCGATCGAGACTCGCGTCCTCGCCGAGGACCGGCTGGCCGAAGTCGTCGAGGCGCTTGGTCGGCACCTTTCGGCCGAGGGCCAGGCCTATTGGGTATGCCCACTGGTCGAGGAAAGCGAGAAGACCGATCTCGCTGCGGCGGAGGCCCGTGCGGAAACGCTGCGGGCGCGATTCGGCGACAAGGTCGGGCTGGTGCATGGCCGGATGAAGGCGCCCGAAAAAGATGCGGTGATGGCGGCATTTGCGGGTGGCAGGATCGGCGTTCTCGTCGCGACGACGGTGATCGAGGTTGGCGTTGATGTGCCCAATGCAACGTTGATCGTGATCGAGGCGGCGGATCGCTTCGGCCTTGCCCAACTCCACCAGCTTCGCGGCCGGGTGGGGCGGGGGAGCGGTGCCTCCAATTGCCTGCTGATCCGCGGCGCGCATCTCAGCGAAACGTCGCGCGCACGGCTTGCGCTGATGCGTGAAACCAATGACGGGTTTCGGATCGCCGAGGAGGATCTGCGCCTGCGCGGCGCTGGAGAATTGCTAGGTACGCGGCAGTCGGGGGAGGCACAGTTTCGGCTAGCGACACCCGAAATGTTGAGCGAGCTGCTGCCGATCGCGCATGATGACACGCGGCTGCTGATCGACCGCGACGGCGGCCTCAGCGGCGCACGGGGGCAGGCGGCGCGGGTGGCGCTTTACCTGTTCGAGCGCGATGCAGGGGTCGCGTTGCTGCGCTCAGGCTAGCGGCAGGGCGCTGCTCACCGCGCCCGGATCAGGTGCGCCAGCAGCTCGTAATAATCGGCAAGATCGATTGGCCGATCCAGCTCGCAACCGATTCGTCCACCTAGTGCCCAACGGATTTCGGCGACGACGACGCCGAGCACGGGGAGGGTGATCCGCAGGCGATCGCCTGCTCCATAATCGGCATCACAGCGCGCCATCAGGCCCAGCGCAGAGATGTTGACGACCAGGAGATGGAGCGGCCGGGCATCGGGACCAAAGGCGCGGGCACGGTAATGGACTTCATCACGCCCGACGAGGCGATCGTCCCGATATGCAAGCGCTGCTTGACTGGCCATCGTCCAACCCCCTTGTCGCCGCAGTCAGCTTAGGGCAGCTGGAATGAATCGGATCGGTACGGACTTGATTAACAGGCGTTTTGCTAACTTAGATTGCCGAGATCAGCAGCCCGTGCTGCTTCTTTCCCGAAGAGACGCGCACCGGATAGCCTGCAACGATGATAACGTGCGCCTCGTCCGATGCCTTTTCGCCATCGATGCGCGCGCCGCCACCCTTGATGAGCCGGCGTGCCTCTCCCTTCGAGGCGGCGAAACCGAGCGCGACAAGCGCATCGATCAGCGCGATTGATCCATCAGCGACGAGATGCGTCGGCAGCGAATCGCCAGCCGTGCCTTCCTCGAAGGTGCGGCGTGCGGTCTCTGCAGCGGCGGTTGCGGCATCGGCGCCGCGGCACATCGCGGTTGCGGCATCGGCCAGGATCTTCTTCGCCTCGTTGATTTCGGCGCCCTGCAGCGCCTCCAGCCGGGCAATCTCATCGAGCGGCAAATCGGTGAACAGCCGCAAATAGCGCGCGACATCGCGATCATCGGTGTTCCGCCAGAATTGCCAATAATCATAATGCGATAGCTGATCTTCTAGCAGCCATACGGCGCCATTGACCGATTTGCCCATCTTCGATCCGTCGGCATTGGTGATCAGCGGTGCGGTGATCCCGAAAACCTCTGTGCTGTCAATCCGACGGGCAAGCTCGATGCCGTTGACGATATTGCCCCATTGATCGCTGCCACCCATCTGAAGGCGACACCCGATGCGGCGTGAAAGTTCCAGGAAATCATAGGCCTGCAGGATCATATAGTTGAATTCAAGGAAGGTCAGCGGTTGCTCGCGCTCCAGCCGCAGCCGAACCGAATCGAAGGTGAGCATTCGGTTGATCGTAAAGTGCCGGCCGACATCGCGCAGGAAAGGGATATAGTCGAGCGCGTCGAGCCAATCGGCGTTGTTCACGATGATCGCATCGGTGGGGCCGTCGCCGAATGTCAGGAACGGTTCGAAGCACCGCCGGATCGACGCTACATTGGCACCGATCTGCGCGTCATCAAGGATCTTGCGGACATCGTCCTTGCCTGACGGATCGCCGACTTTGGTCGTCCCGCCGCCAATCACCACGATCGGCTTGTGTCCAGCCTGCTGCAACCGGCGCAGCAACATCACGACAAGCAGATTGCCGACATGGAGCGACGGCGCGGTCGCATCGAATCCGATATAGCCGGGGATAATCGTGGTGCTGGCCAGCGCGTCGAGCGCGGCTGCGTCGGTCAGCTGGTGGATATAGCCGCGCGAGGACAGCAGGCGGAGCAGATCGGACGAATATTCGGTCATGGCCGGGGCACTTAGAGGAAGTGGTGCCGGCCGCGCAACTTTATCGCCGGGGCAGCTGGGTAAGCGGATCGATCGCGGTGCGGCCTTTGCGAATTTCGAAATGCAGTTCGGGCCGATCGGCAAAACCGGAATCGCCCGATAGTGCAATCGTCTGGCCGCGCTTCACCGCTTGCCCCCGCTCGACCAGGATCTGGCGATTATGCGCGTAGATCGTCGTCCAGCCATCGCCGTGGCGCAGCATCACCAGGCTGCCCATCCCTGCCACGCCGTCGCCGGTATAAGCGACAACGCCGTCAGCGGACGCGAGTACCGGCGTTTGCGGCGGCACCGCAATCTTGATGCCGTCATTGCGTTCGCCGCTGCTGCCGGGGCCGAAATTTTTGACGACGCTGCCGTTGACTGGCCACGCAAAGCCGCCCGTCCGCCGCAACGGCTCGCCCACTACCGCGTCGGGCGGCAGGATGCGGCTGGGCGAGTTCGTCGGGCGCACCGGCTGCGCATTGCTCGCGAGCGCCGGTTCGCCGCCGGTCACGATGTCCTCGATGTCGAGGTGGAAGGCAGCGGCGCGCTCGGCGGCAGTCATCGGCCCGCCGTGCGGGACAAGGATGCGCTGGCCGGCGCGCAGCACAAAGGGCTCGATCAGATCATTGTCGGCGACGATCCGGCCCCACGGCACGCCATAAGCCCGCGCAATCGCAATCCCGGTCTCCCCCGGCCGAACGAGGTGATAGCGACCCCCGGGAATGGTCAGCCGCTGGCCGACACGGATCGTAAATGGCGGATCGATTCCGTTCGCCCGCGCAATGGCTTCAGAGCCTGATCCAGTCCGGTCGGCAATGGCGCGCAGAGTGTCGCCTGGTTCGACGACATAGCTGCCGGCCGCAATCTCCCGTGCATCGGCGGTAACGGGGCGGGCTTCCCAGGCTTGCTGTCGAGGCGGGCCCATAGGGCGATCGATCCCTTGGCGCTCATATCCGCGATCATCGTCGCCGCGGGCATCCGGGTCAGGCTGGCGCTGGTCAGGTGCGCGATCATATCGCGGATCACGCGCGCCATCATTGGGGATACAGGCCGAGAGCGACAAAGCGAGTGACCCAGCCAGCGCCACGGCCAGCGCCAGCGTTTTCCCCATTCCCGGCCAATCATCCCCCATGCTTGCCCCTAGCTTATTGGTACGCAGCGCCGAGCATATCCAGCGATTGATGGTGTGTCAGGTCGAGATGGAGTGGGGTAATGGCGATGAACCCATCATGGACCGCCTCCAGATCGGTCGAATGCGCTGGCGTTTCGATCGCCGGGCCAAGGCCGAACCAGTGATATTCATAACCGCGCGGATCGCGATTGGTGACGATCTGCAGCCGTCCGTAATCGCGCAATCCCTGTGCGACGACCCGTACGCCGCGTACATCGGCTGCCGCCCTTGCCGGAAAATTGATGTTGACCAGCGTGCGCGGGGCGAGCGGAGCATCAAGCAAGGGCCGCAGCACTTTTTCGCCCCAGGCGCTTGCTGCCTCGAAAGGCACGACATCGCCCATCCCCTCTCGTGCATAGACCTGGCTCAGCGCGATCGAGCGGACTCCGGCAAGCGCCCCTTCCATGGCGGCGGAAACCGTGCCCGAATAGGTCACGTCTTCGGCGAGATTGCCGCCGCGATTGACCCCCGACAGGATCAGATCGGGCGGGGAATCCTTCATGATCCGGGCGAGCGCCATCATCACCGCATCGGTCGGCGTGCCAGCGACGGCGTAGCGGCGATCGGCATGTTTGCGCACCCGCAGCGGCCGGGTGATCGTCAGCGAATGGCCAGCACCCGATTGCTCATCGGCGGGCGCCACCACCCAGACATCGTCGGAAAGCATGGCGGCGATGTCCTCGAGCACCTTGAGGCCCGGCGCGTGATAGCCATCG
Source organism: Sphingomonadales bacterium (assembly GCA_038315875.1). Lineage (GTDB taxonomy): Bacteria > Pseudomonadota > Alphaproteobacteria > Sphingomonadales > Sphingomonadaceae > Sphingomonas. Next base: position 15,531 of record JBBQAG010000058.1, read on the forward strand.
TCGTTGGTCAACAGGATGCGCATCAGGCGGGCTCCAGCCGGTTCATCCCAAACATATAGCGACCGAGCACTTCGGGGATGGCGATGCCGCCATCTTCCTGCTGGTAATTCTCCATCACTGCCACCAGCGTACGGCCCACAGCAAGGCCGGAGCCGTTGAGGGTGTGGACGAAGCGCGTCGCCTTTTCCCCTTCGGGCCTATAGCGGGCGTTCATTCGACGTGCCTGGAAATCGGTGCAGGTCGAGCAACTGGAGATTTCGCGAAACCGTTTCTGGCCGGGCAGCCACACTTCAAGATCATAGGTGCGCGCTGCGGAAAAGCCCATGTCGCCAGTGCACAGCTTCATCCGGCGAAAGCGCAGTCCCAGCGCGGTCAACAGCCCTTCGGCGCAGGCCGTCATGCGCTCGTGCTCGGCCTCCGATTGCTCGGGCGCCACGATCGAGACCATCTCCACCTTGTCGAACTGATGCTGCCGGATGAAGCCGCGAGTGTCGCGGCCTG
>JBBQAG010000040.1:0-20714 GCA_038315875.1 Sphingomonadales bacterium
AGGTGCAGAATTTGTCGCACCCCTCCTGCACCGTCAGGAACGCGCTGGGCGGCACGCGGCGGCGGGCGGGCAGGTGGGCGAACTTCATGTCGACCGGCATGTCGGTATCCATCGCCGCCTCCCCCCGGCTCGCGCGGGCGACGAGATCGGGCAGGTTGTGATAGGCTTGCGGGCCGACCACCACGTCCACCTTGGTGCGGCGGATAATCTCCTCTCCCTCGGCCTGGGCAACACAGCCGGCGATGGCGATCATCGGGTTGCCGCCCCGTTTGCCGGCTTGTTTGCGCAAGCGGCCAATGTCCGAATAGACTTTGTCGGTGGCGCGTTCGCGGATGTGACAGGTGTTGAGGATGACGAGATCGGCGGCGAACTGATCATCTGTCGCGGTCATCCCTTGCGCGGCCATCAGCTCGCCCATCCGATCGCCATCATAGACGTTCATCTGGCAGCCGAATGATTTGACGTGGTATGTTTTGGGGGCAGGCTTCATCGCCGGGGCTATAGCGGGACGGGGCGGGCACGACAAATGGCGCGCGGATGCTCAAGTGTCGGAAGCGTGGCGTTCCCACCAGTCATGCCCGCGAAACGGCACCAATGGCGCACCGACGCAGCGGGCCAGGGCCTCCTCGATCCGGCGGCGGCTTTCGGCGGCGATCGCCTTTCGCCCGGGGTAATCGCGCGGGTGGAAAGGCTCGAGGAATTCTACCATCACGTTGAAACTGCCGTTGCGCGACAGGATCCGGATGGCATTGTCCCGGCCGCTTTCAACGCCCAGCCAGCCGATGTCATAGCCCGTTTCGCGGCCGTACCAGAGCAGTACGGGCTGCACCATCACGCCGGGCGGCGGCGGTTCGAGCACTTTGAGCATCGGCGTTTTGAACGGCAGCAGCGACACGCCGTCGGTGGTGGTGCCTTCAGGGAAAACCGTCACTGACCAGTTGTCGGCCAGCGCGTCGCGCAGCCGGTTGATCTGGTCTGCCACGCCCAGCCGGTCCTCGCGTTCGACAAAGACGGTGCGGTTCATCTTGGCGAGCGCGCCCACGATCGGGGCGGTTGCCAGTTCGGCCTTCGCGACAAACGCGGTGCCGCTGGCGCTGGAGATGGCCAGGATATCCACCCAGCTGACATGATTGGCGATGTAGAACACATCGCGTTTCAGCGGCACGCCGCTGATCCCCACGCGCGCGCCACAAATGCGCGCCGCCACCGTCATGAACAGGCGCGGCCAAGGGGAGGGTAGGCGAAACAGCTGGAACAGAAAATGGGCGGGCACCGATATGCCGGCGATCAACGCCAGACCGAGCACCCGCCAGCCGAGCCGCATCCAGCCGATGATCGGGACGGGGCTGGGGATGCCGCGGGCGGCGGCTTCGCGGGCTGGGGTGCCGATCGGATGACCGGCAGGCAACGACGTGTCCGACAAGATCAGGCCTTACGCCTTGCGGTCCAGCGCGACCCCGTACAGCTCCATCCGATGATCGACCAGCCGGAAGCCCAGGCGCTCGGCGATCTGTTTTTGCAGCTGTTCAAGTTCCGGATCGACGAATTCGATGACCTTGCCGGTTTCGACATCGATCAGATGATCGTGATGCGATTCAGGGGCGGGTTCATAGCGTGACCGGCCATCGCCGAAATCATGCCGATCGAGAATGCCAGCCTCTTCGAACAGGCGGACAGTGCGATAGACGGTCGCGATCGAGATGCCCGGATCGATGGCCGATGCGCGTTCGTACACCTTTTCCACGTCGGGATGGTCTTCGGCATCGGACAGCACGCGGGCGATGACCCGGCGCTGCTCGGTAATGCGCAGGCCCTTTTCATTGCACAGCGCTTCGAGATCGATCTTGCGCGCCATAAAGTCCGTCCGCCCGTCTAATGTCGTGGTGCGATCGAAGTGTAGCGGGAACCGGGCAGGGGGGAAAGTGCCCTGCCCGAATTCAATCGCGCAGGCAGGGCATCAATCTGGTTCAGCGCGTGGTTTTGCGACGCTTGGTGCCCAGGCCGATCTTCTTGGCCAGGGTGCGGCGCTGTTCGGCATAGTTGGGCGCGACCATTGGGTAGTCGGCAGGCAGGTTCCACTTGGCGCGGTATTGCTCTGGCGTCATCTGATAATGCGTCATCAAATGGCGCTTCAGCATCTTCAGCTTCTTGCCGTCTTCAAGACAAACGATGAAATCAGGTTTGATCGACGAGCGGATCGAAACCGCTGGCTCCTGCTTGACTTCAGGCTCGATCACCGGCGTGCCGAGACCGGCGAGCGCGCCATGAACATTGGCGATCAGCACAGGCAGATCGGAAACCGCGACGCTGTTGTTGCTGACATGCGCTGCCACAATATCTGCCGTCAGCGTGATCAGCGTCTCCTGAAGTTCAGTGTGTACGTCCATCGTCGTCCTTTCGATCCAAATCGGATACAATATGCATATCTTGCACCGCGCCTATCATCCCATTGTCGAGAAAGTGCAAGGATGACGCAGCAGATTGTTCAAAAGCCGTCAAGTTCGCGCTGAAATGTCAGCGCATCGAACAATTGATTGTTAGCACCGCGATAATAAGCCCTGCGTTCGCCGACCTTGATGAAACCAAGCGAGCGATATAGCCGGATCGCATCATTGCCTGCACGCACCTCAAGATAGAGTCTTGTAGCGTAACGATCTTTCGCGTCACGCATGACCGATCGCAACAAGGCACCACCGACACCATGTCTTCGCACCTCTGGCAGTGTTGCAAGCAATAGAAGTTCTGCCTCCGCCACGGTGGCTCTGCTCAGCGCAAACCCGGCAGCAGCGCCGTCGATACTGGCGATCGTCAGCCAAACGCCCGGTAATGCGAGGATGCCGAGGCACTGTCCGCGCGTCCAGGCTTCCCCAAAACGCGGATCGAAGGCGCGCTGCATGATCGTATCGACCAGGCCGAGATCGGGCGCACCGCCGCTACGCAGGTCGATTACCTTCAGCGCGCTCACACAGGCAGCATTGGCTTGGCATCGGGCGCGCGCCCATAGATCGGCGTCGGGAGCAACTGCGCAAACGCGGTGGGAAGCAGGGATGCATCGCGCGCGCGGGGCAGCGTTTCGTGGAGATCAAGACCGTTGGCCAGCGCCGTAAGGTGGCGGATGCCGTTGCCAATGCCGCGGCCGCCGGCGAGTTCGTCGAGCGCCGCTTCAGGGCTGAGCGACGCTGCCGGGCCGATCGGCGTGAAAGGCGGCGTGTGAAAGCGCTGCATGAAGACCTCGCCATGCCCGCCTTCGAGAATGACGGCAAGATGGGTGAGGCCGGGGTTTGCCGCAAAATCGGCTGCAGCAAGCAGCGCAAGCGATGAATAGCCCGTGATCGTCGCGCCCCAGCCCAGCGCAAGGCCGCGTGCGGCCGCAATGCCGACACGGATGCCAGTGAAGCTGCCCGGCCCGCAATCGACGAGGATATGATCTGCGCGCCCGCCGCCCGGCAGCATCGCGATCATCGGCACCAACCTTTCGGCATGGCCCCGCGCCACCACCTCATGCACTTCGGCAATCACGGTGCCGTCTTTGATCAGGGCGACCGAGCAGGCAGCGGTTGCGGTTTCGATGACGAGCGTCGGCAAAGCGGAACGGGTCAATCGATCCGGTTGAACAGGTCGAACGCTGGACGAGGCAGGCGCCCGAAGAGCGTTGCCGGGTCGCCATAGCCGAGGGTCGAGATGAAATTCGATTTGACGTGTGGCGTAGCGCTGAAGAAGGCCGCGTCCACCGCCTCGTTGTTAAAGCCCGACATCGGCCCGGTATCGAAGCCGAGCGCCCGCGCGGCAATGATGAAATAGGCGCCCTGCAGCGTTCCGTTGCGCATTGCCGAGGTTTTGCGGAGTGGCTCGTTGCCGTCGAACCATGCCTTGGCATCGGTGTGCGGAAACAGTTCAGGGAGATGCTCGTGGAAATTCTCGTCCATGCCGATGATGACGGTGACAGGAGCTGCCCTGATCTTCGGCGCGTTGGTGCCGCTTGCTGTTGCGGCGAGTTTTTCCTTTGATTCGGCGCTTACGCACCAGACCAGGCGCGCGGGCATTTGGTTGGCCGATGTCGGCCCCCATTTCATCAGTTCCCAAATGGCGTTGAGATCGGCCTCGGCGACCGCGCGGTCGAGATAGCCATTATAGCTTCGCGCGCTACGAAAGATCGTGTCGAGCGCCGCAGCGGACAGCTTCTCGCCCATTGTCTCTTTGCCTTTCCGGATCGTCGGACGGCGGATCAGACCGCGCGCACCTCGGTTACTTCAGGAACATAATATTTCAGGAGCTGCTCGATGCCATTCTTGAGCGTGGCCGTTGACGATGGGCATCCGGCGCAGGCGCCCTGCATCTTCAGATAGACCTTACCCTTGTCGAAACCCTGATAGATGATGTCACCGCCATCATTGGCGACTGCAGGGCGGATACGCGTCTCTATCAAATCCTGGATTTGGACGATGATATCGGCGTCGGCGGGATCATCGTTAAAGCCTGCCGCGTCTCCGGGCACGGCGATGCCGGCTGCACTGCCGCTGCGAAACAAGGGCATCGCGGCCGAGAAATGATCGAGTAGTACCGCGAGCACATCTGGCTTCAGCGACGACCAATCGCTTCCTGGGCCGGCAGTGACCGAGATGAAATCGCGCCCAAAGAAAACGCCGGTCACGTCGCCGAGCGTGAACAGCGCTTCGGCCAGCGGCGACGCTTCTGCCGCCTCGGGGCTGGCGAAATCGCGGGTGCCGGCTTCCATCACGGTTTGGCCGGGCAGGAATTTCAGTGTCGCCGGGTTCGGCGTCGATTCGGTTTCAATCAGCATGCTGTGCATGTGGCCCGCGCGGGGCCGGCGATCAAGGCCGGTCGGCATGAAACACTCAGGGCTGGTGGGGCGAAACGGGAAGTGGCTGGCGAAGCGCTGTGGAGGCGGCTAGACGGAGCCGATGAACTCGTATCTGCGTATGCGCCTCCGCCCGATTTTATCGATCCTCCTGCTTGGTGTTGCGGTTCCAGCCGCCGCAAAGGATTTGGCGCCGCGGCAGCCGGCGAAAATAGCGGCTGCGAAAAAGCTGCCGGAGGCGGCCCGCGCGGTCAGCGCCGATACGCCCTCTTGGCTATACAAGGGCAGCGACATCACACCCGATCCCGATTGGCATTTCGGGACATTGCCCAATGGCCTGCGCTATGCGGTGCGGCGCAACGGTGTGCCGCCAGGGCAGGTCGCCGTCCGGGTGCGGATCGATGCTGGATCGCTTTACGAAACCGATGCCGAACGTGGCTTTGCCCATCTCATCGAGCATTTGTCGTTTCGCGGGTCGGTCTATGTTCCTGATGGCGAAGCCAAGCGGGTGTGGCAGCGGATGGGCACCACCTTCGGCTCCGACACCAATGCGCAGACGACGCCGACCGGCACGACATATAAACTCGATCTGCCCGGCGCCACGTCGACCGGGCTCGACGAAAGCCTGAAGATCCTGTCGGGGATGATGGCGCAGCCCAACATTAATTCGGCTGCCCTCAATGCCGAACGTCCCGTCGTTCTGGCTGAGCAGCGCGAGCAGCCGGGCCCGCAGGTGCGTTTTGGCGATGCGCTTCGGCAGGTATTTTTTGCCGGTCAGCCGCTCGCCGATCGCTCGCCGATCGGCAATATCAAGACCCTGGAGGCGGCCACGGCGGATGGGGTGAAGTCGTTCCACGATCGCTGGTATCGCCCCGAACGGGCTGTGGTGATCATCTCGGGCGATTTCGATCCGGCAATGGCCGAGCAACTCCTCGCCAAGAATTTCTCCAGCTGGCAGGGCATCGGAGCAAATCCGAGCGATCCCGATTTCGGCAAGCCCGATCCCGCTCAGCCGACGACCGCCGCCCTCAACGAAGTGTCGCTGCCACCGGTCGTGTCGATCGCGACCCTGCGGCCATGGATTTTCCATGACGATACGATCCTGTTCAATCAGCAGCGGCTCGTCGACCTGCTCGCGTTGCGGCTGATCAACCGCCGGCTCGAACAGCGCGCCCGTGGCGGCGGCAGCTATGTATCCGCCAATGTCAGCCTTGAGGATGTCTCGCGGTCCGCCAACGGCACCTTCATTCAAGTTCTGCCGATCGGGGATGATTGGAAACCGGCGCTGCGCGACGTGCGCGCGGTGATCGCCGATGCCCAGGCCGCGCCTGCATCCCAGGCCGAGATCGACCTGGAGCTTTCGGAATTCGACATCGCGATGAAGAACGAAGCGGATACTGCAGCCGCTGAAGCCGGCGCGAAACAGGCAGACGATCTCGTCCAGGCGATCGATATCCGCGAGACCGTGACGACGGCGGCGATCGCTTACCAGATATTGGAGGACGCCAAGACCAAGAACATGTTTTCAGCAGCGGCCCTGCTGGCATCGACCAAGCGGGTCTTTGCAGGCGATGCGACTCATGCGATCGTCAATACCCGCGCTGCCAATCCGCTTGCCGCAACCGAGCTGAAGACGGCGCTGGACGCCGATGTGTCGGGCCTGGCGAGCAAGCGCACGACGCTGAAGGCGGTCACCTTTGCCGCGCTTCCCAAGCTGGGCAAGCCGGGCACGGTCGCCAGCCGCGCACCGATCCCCGATCTGGGCATGGAAAAGGTCGTCTTCTTAAACGGCGTACGGCTATTGTTGTTTGCCAATCCGGCCGAGGCCAACCGCGTCTATGTTCGCGTACGCTTTGGCGGTGGCTACAACGCGCTGCCGACCAATCGACCGAGCGCGGCCTGGGCAGCCCCGATTGCCTTGATCGCGGGCGGCATCGGCACGTTGGGGCAGGAAGAGCTGGATCAGCTGACGGCTGGGCGCCGGATCAATCTCGATTTCGGGGTGGACGAAGACGCCTTTGTGTTTTCGGCAATAACATCGCCAACCGATCTTGCCGATGAGCTGACCGTGATTGCAACGAAAATGGCAGCGCCAGCCTGGGACCCCAATCCAGTGAACCGCGCGCGTGCCGCATCGCTGATCGGGTATGATGGCTATGATTCATCTCCGGCAGGGGTGCTCGGGCATGATCTTGACGGATTGCTTCACGCTGGCGATCCGCGCTGGACCGCGCCCACCAAGGCGCAGATCGAGGCGACGACGCCGCAATCCTTCCGCGCTTTGTGGGAACCGCTGCTGCAATCGGGCCCGATCGAAATTTCGGTGTTCGGCGATATCAAGGCCGACGACGCCGTTGCTGCGGTTGCGCGAAGCCTGGGCGCGCTCAAGCCACGGGTCGCTGCCACGCTGCCCTCGCCACCTGTCAATTTCCCAAAGCATGTGACGAAGCCCGTCATCCGCAACCACAAGGGCCCGGAGAATCAGGCGGTCGCGGTAATCGCCTGGCCGACCGGCGGCGGTATCGAGGGATCGGCCGATCGCTGGCGGCTGGATCTGATTGCGCAGATCTTCGGCGATCGTCTGTTCGATCGGCTGCGTTCCGAGGCGGGCGCAAGCTATAGCCCAAGCGTGCAGAGCAGCTGGCCGATCGGACTCCCCGCAGGGGGGCGGGTCGCCGGCATTGGTCAGGTGCCGCCGGACAAGGTCGCTTTCTTCTTCAAACTGGCGCGTGAAATTGCCGCCGATCTGGCGACCAAGCCGATCGACGATGACGAATTGAAACGAACGATCGTGCCGTATCGGCAATATCTTGCGCGTGCATCGACGGGCAACAGCTTCTGGTTGTCGCAACTCGAAGGCGCGACTTATGATGATCGGCGGGTTGCGGCGTTGATCGCGCTGGCCAGCGATATTGCCAAGATCACCCCCGAGATGTTGCGCGAAACCGCGCAGAAATATTTCCGTCCCGAAACCGAATGGACGATGGCGGTGCTGCCTGCCGGGACGACCAAGGTCGCGGATTCGGCATCACCTTTGCCCGCAGCGACAGTCGCCAAGCCAAAGCAGACTGAGGCAGCTGGCACACGCTAAACAGGAAAGGGCCCGGCCATTCCCCTTCCATGGGAACGGCCGGGCCGGGGCACCTCAGCCCGCGTCGACGGCGGCGAGGATCTTATCGTTGCCGGGACGGATCTTGTAATCTTCGGTCGTTAGCTTCTGCTTGACGACACCGTTCGCGCCGATGACGAGTACGGTCGCCTTGGGCACGCCATAGGCAAAGCTGTCTTTGGGATATTGCGGATCGCGCAAGCCGAACGCGTCGATCTGCTTCGAGCCATTATCCGATAGCAGCGTGTAGTTCACCTGCTGCTTGCCAGCAAAAGTGGCGAGGGTTTCGGGCGCGTCATAGCTGATCGCGGCGAGCGTGTAGCCGCGCTTGGCGAGCTCGGCGGGCAGCGCGCGGACATCCTTCAGCTGCGCCTGGCAATAGGGGCACCATTTCGCAGAACGGAAGAAAATCAGGACGACGCCCTTCTTGCCGGCGATCGAGGCGAAATTGCGCGGTTTGCCGCTGCTGTCGACCGCCGCAAAATCGGCGGGAACATGGGCGCCAACCGCGATCGGCTGGGCGGCGATGGCGACCGAGGCGGCGGCGGCCGCGAGCGGCACGGCGAGGGCAAGCAAAAGGGCAAGGCGCATAATATTTCTCCAAGAACAGGGGTGATCTGCCGCCCACTTATACGCAGCGCCGACTGGATCGGTTACACCGGGACGATGCCGCACCACGCGAGTTTGTAACGGCACGGAAAAAGGGCGATCCGGGCTTATGGGCGGTAAAGCGCGTCCAGCCTTGGCCCATAGGCTTGTTTCAGCACATGCCGCCTGATCTTCAGCGAAGGGGTGAGCTGTTCATTGTCGATCGTGAAGGGCTCATCGGCGATGACGAAGCGGCGGACCCGTTCGATGACCGATAAATCCTTATTGACCCGCTCAACCGCCGCCGCGATCGCCGCGCGATAATCAGGATGCTCGGCAAGCTTGGCGAAATCGCAGCTGGCGCCGGTTTGGGCGCAGAATTCCTGGGTCCATTCAGGATCGGGTACCAGCACCGCGACCATATGCGGACGCTTGTCGCCGGCGATCATCGCCTGGAGGATTTCAGGCTGCAATGTCAGCATGCCCTCCACCTTCTGCGGCGCGACATTGTCGCCCTTGTCGTTGATGATCAGGTCTTTCTTGCGATCGGTGATCTTGATGCGGCCCTTGGCATCGATCTCGCCGATGTCACCGGTGTGAAGCCAGGCACCACCATTCGGCTCCGCCGGGTCCGGCTTCAACACGCGCGCCGTCTCTTCCGGGTTGCGCCAATAGCCGTGCATCACCAGTTCGCCGCGAACCAGGATTTCACCATCTTCGGCGATGCGCACCTCGGTTTCTGAAAGCGGCGGGCCGACAGTGTCCATTTTCAGCCCCACCTTGGGGCGATTGCACGAGATGACGGGTGCGGCCTCGGTCTGACCATAGCCCTGCAGCAGCGTGAGGCCGAGCGACTGGAAGAAGACGCCGATATCGGGATTGAGCGGCGCCCCGCCCGATACCATCGCCTTGAACCGCCCGCCGAACCGCTTGGCGATCTTTGGCCGCAGCGTTGCCCCAAGGACCAAGTTCATCGGCGCATCGAGCAGCGCCTTCTTGCCGGTGGATTGGCGCCCACCAATCGCCAGCGCCGAACTCATCAGGAAATTGGAAAGCTTGCCCTGCTTCTCGACCGATTTGAGGATGCGGGTGCGCAGTACCTCGAACAGGCGCGGTACCACGACCATGAAGGTCGGGCGGGTTTCCTCGATATTGGCGGCGAGCTTTTCGAGCCCCTCCGAATAATAAATTTGCGCACCAAGCCCGATCGGCATGTGCTGGCCGCCGGTGTGTTCATAGGCATGGCTGAGCGGCAGGAACGACAGAAAGACTTCCTCATCGCCCCAGCCGAAATCCTCATCGATCACGACGCAGCAGCCATTGACGTTGTGCAGGATCGCACCGTGATGCTGCATCACCCCGCGCGGTGCACCGCCGGTGCCGCTGGTATAGATGATGCAGGCCAGATCATCGCGCTTGAAATTGGCCTGGGCGGCGATGGCATCCGGGTCCGCCGGGTGTGCAGCGATCAGATCGCGCCAGCCATGATAGGCAACCTCGCCCGCCTGGCCGATGCGAAGGTCCTCGATCCCGATCACCATTCGGGCCTGGCTCGCGCGAAGGACGGCGGGCAGCAGGGTCTTGGCGATCTTGGTGTTGGAGACGATCACGGCACGGGCGCCGCTATTCTCAAGGATATGCGCGTGGTCGCGCTCGGTGTTGGTCGTGTAGGTCGGCACGGTAATGCAGCCAGCGGCCATGATCGCGAGATCGCTGATGCACCATTCGGGGCGATTTTCGGCGACCAGCATCACCCGGTCGGCAGGATTGAGGCCAATCGCCTTCAGGCCCGTGGCGAGGCTCGACACCTGCATGGCCGCTTCGCGCCAGCTGATCGATTGCCACCGGCCATCCTGCTTGCGCCACAAAAACGGTTTGTCGCCCTTGTCGCGTGCCCGCGTGAAGAACATCGTCACGAGATTGGGGAAATGTTCGAGCTTGCGCATCGTCTCTCCTGTGCGCGGACCTCGTTTGGGCCCGCTGCTTATTCGCTCAGCGCGACTCCGACGCTGCGCGGATCGGCAGCGCCCACCCAGCCCTTCGGAGTCCGCTCAGCGGCATTGGCCTTAAGCCCAAGCTTGGCGATCGTCACCTTGTGACCGAGCTTTTCGAGATCGGCCTTCATTGGTGCAAGCGTGGTCCCCTGTTCGAGCACCAGCCCCTGGCCGCTGAAATACACCAGACCCTGGCCAATCGCCTCGCGCGCCGGCATCCCCCAATCGAAATGCGCGATCAGCGCCTTGGCGACCTGCATGATGATCGTCTTGCCGCCGGCTGCCCCTACCGTGAAGATTGGCTTGCCCTTGGCGTCATAGACGATCGTCGGCGACATCGACGACAATGGCCGCTTGCCGCCCTCGACCCGATTGGCGACGGGCGCGCCGTCCTTTTCGGGTGCGAAGGTGAAATCGGTCAGCTCATTGTTGAGGACAAAGCCGTTGGCGAGCAATTGGCTGCCGAACGGCCCCTCGACCGTCGACGTCATCGTCGCGATATCGCCGGCCCGGTCGACCGAGACGAAATGCGTCGTGCCCGCCACTTCGGAGGAGAGGGCGGCGGTGCGCGGTTCGGCGCCTGGCGGCGTGCCGGCATCGTGACTGGGCAGCGTCTTGTCGATCGAGATCAGCTTCGATCGCGATTTGACATAAGCGGGATTGAGCAGGCCGGCGACGGGCACTTTCACGAAATCACCGTCGCCGAGATATTTCTCGCGGTCGGCATAAGCGAGCAGCATCGCCTCGCCAATCAAATGCCAGGCAACGGGATTGTTGGCGCCAAGCTTTTTCATGTCGAAACGTTCGAGCATGCCCAGGATCTGCAACACCGTTGTTGCACCCGATGAGGGCGGGCCCATGCCGCAAATCTTGTAGCCACGATAATGGCCGCAAACCGGCGCCCTCTCCTTGGCCTGATAGGCGGTGAGATCAGCGAGTGTCATGTCGCTCGGGTTCTTGGTCGAACCCGTGGCGACCTTGACGATTTCATCGGCGATCGGCCCGCTGTAGAATGCGTCTGGGCCGCCATCGGCGATCGCGCGCAGCGTCTTGGCGAGCGTCGGGTTCTTGACCGTCTCGCCCACGGCATAGGGCTTGCCGTCATGCGTATATTGCGCGGTGATCGCCGGGAAGCTCGCCCAAACCTGGCTGACATAGCCCATGCCTGCGGCCATTGGCGGGGTGACGGTGTAGCCTTGCTCGGCAAGCCGGATCGCGGGTGCAAACAGCGCCTTCCAGGTCAGCTTGCCGAACCGCTTGTGCACCATCGCCATCAGCCGGATGTTGCCGGGGACGCCGACCGAAATCCCGCCCGGCACTGCCTGGAAGAACGGCATCGGCTTGCCATCCGCGCCGATGAACCGTTGGGACGTGGCCGCAGCAGGCGCCTTTTCGCGGCCGTCGATCGTGTACAGCTTGCCCGTCTTGGCGTCCTGATAGAGGAAGAATCCGCCGCCGCCGATGCCGCTCGATTGCGGTTCGACGACGGTGAGGGCCAGCATCATCGCCATTTCGGCATCTGCTGCGCTGCCACCTGCGCGCAGGATTTCCTGGCCGGCTGCGGCGGCACGGGGGTCGGCGGCGGAAACCACACCCTTGGCTTGCGCGGTGGACGGGACGACGAGCAGCGCCAAAAGCGCAATCAGCCAGTTTTTCATGTGGCGAAACCTAGCGGGCTTTCCCGGGCAGGCAAGCCGCGAACGTCATTTCGCGCCAACCGCGTCGGCGACCGTGGCAAAGCCATCGCGTTTCGCCAGTGTCGCCAGATCGATATTGATCCGGTGCGCGAGCCCGGGGCCGTGGAAGACGAGCGCGGTGTACAGCTGGATCAGGCTCGCGCCGGCACGGATGCGGGCATAGGCTTCCGCCCCGCTGTCGATCCCGCCGACCGAGATCAACGGGATCCGCCCGCCTGTCGCGGCGCGCAGATCGGCGAGCCGGGCCCGGGCAATCGCGGCAAGCGGCGCCCCCGAAAGGCCACCGGTTTCATCGCGGTGCACGGAGCGCAGCGAAGGCGGGCGGCTGACCGTGGTATTCGAGACGATCAGCGCATCGATATCGTGCTCGGCAGTGGCGCGGGCAATCTCGTCGATCGCTGGTGGATCGAGATCGGGGGCGATTTTGAGGAATAATGGCACGCGCCTGCCCGGCAGCAACCGCGCCTCGTTTGCGGCGGCCAGCAGCTCGGCAAGTGCCTGACCGTGCTGCAAATCCCTCAGCCCCGGGGTGTTCGGCGAACTGATATTGATCGTCACATAATCGGCGACTGGCGCTGCCAATGCGACGCCCGTGCGATAATCGGCGATCCGATCGGAAGTGTCCTTGTTGGCCCCGACATTGATGCCGAGCACGCCCTTGCGCTTTGCGGCCTGCGCGCGGGGGAGGGCGGCGTCGATCCCGCCATTGTTGAACCCAAGCCGATTGATCACCGCGCCGTCCTCGACCAGGCGAAAGATCCGCGGACGCGGGTTGCCGGGCTGCGGCAGCGGGGTAAGCGTGCCGATTTCGACGCTGCCGAACCCCAGCCCGAACCAGCCATCGATCGCCCCGCCGTTTTTGTCGACGCCGGCTGCGAGGCCAAGCGGGGAGGCGAAATCAAGCCCTGCCAAGGTGACCCGCAACGAGGGATCGGGGGGCGGCGCGGCGAACGGCGTGCCAATCGCCGCCCAGGCGGCAAGCGCGTCGATCGTCAAACCATGCGCACGCTCGGCATCGATCGCGAACAGTGCAGGGCGGATGGCGGCAAACATCGCGCGCGGCATGGCAGGAGTCGCGGCCCAATCAAAGGTTGATTTTCGCCCGACGCCGGCCCATTTGACTAATCGGATCGAATCTATCCGATTAGGAGCGCATGCGACTTTCCAGCCTTGCCGATTATGCCGTTGTGATGCTTTCGGCGAGCGCGCGACATTGCGGCGTCGCCGGGCGGCTGAACGCGACGCTGCTATCTGAAGAGACGGGCATTCCACTGCCGACGGTGCAGAAGCTGGTGAGCCGCCTGTCGGCAGCAGGCCTGATCGAGAGCACGCGCGGCACCGGCGGCGGCTTTCGGCTTTCACGCCCGGCGGCGGCGATTTCGCTCGCGGACATTATCGAGGCGGTGGAGGGGCCGATTGTGCTGACGTCGTGCGTCGATGAGGGTCGGCATGATTGCGTCATCGAGGAAAATTGCCGAGTGAAGCCGCATTGGAACATTGTCAACGGCGCGGTGCGCGGCGCGTTGGCGGGGGTATCACTCGCCAGTCTTTCTGCGGAGTTGGTGGCGTGAAGCAGGGTCATTTCACGCGGCGGCGCGGAGACGCGGAGGGGATAAGCGGCGTAGCCATTTTCCCATCCAACGTCAGTATTCGGCCGATGCATCGGCCAACCACCCGCCACCTCAGCGCTCTCTGCGCCTCTGCGCGAAAAGAGGATTTTTGTTCGCGCACAGGCGCAGAGGACGCAGCGAAATACGCCCTGCTTCTCCGCGTCTCCGCGCCTCCGCGTGAATCAATCAGCCGCACAGCGGCAGGAGCTTACTGATGGCCACCAAGAATGCCGACGCCATTGCGGCTGCCAACAAGAAATATGAATGGGGCTTCAGTTCGGACATCGAGCAGGAATTCGCCCCCAAGGGCCTGTCCGAAGAGACGGTGCGCTTCATTTCCGCCAAGAAGGGCGAGCCCGAATGGATGCTCGAATCGCGGCTGAAGGCGTATCGCCACTGGCTGACGATGGAAACGCCTGACTGGGCCAAGCTGCAGATCGACCCGATCGATTATCAGGACGCGTACTATTACGCCGAGCCCAAGGCGAAGCCCAAGCTCGGCTCGCTCGACGAGGTCGATCCCGAAATCCTGCGCATCTATGAAAAGCTCGGCATTCCGATTGCCGAGCAGAAATTGCTCGCGGGCGTCGAGGGTGGTCCTGGCGAAACCGGGGAAGGCGGCCTGCCGGCGCGGCGTGTCGCGGTGGATGCGGTGTTCGACAGCGTTTCGGTCGCCACCACCTTCCGTAAGGAGCTGGAAAGCGCAGGCGTCATCTTCCGCAGCATCAGCGAGGCGGTGAAGGAATATCCCGAGCTCGTGAAGAAGTGGCTGGGGAAGGTCGTGCCAATGCACGACAATTATTTCGCGGCGCTCAACTGCGCGGTCTTCAGCGACGGGACGTTCGTTTATATTCCGGAGGGGGTTCGCTGCCCGATGGAGCTCAGCACCTATTTCCGCATCAATGCCGAAAATACCGGCCAGTTTGAACGCACGCTGATCGTCGCCGACGAGGGCAGCTATGTCAGCTATCTCGAAGGCTGCACCGCGCCGATGCGCGACGAAAACCAGCTCCATGCCGCCGTCGTGGAGCTCGTCGCGATGGACGATGCGGAGATCAAATATTCGACCGTACAAAACTGGTATCCAGGCGACGAGAACGGCAAGGGTGGCATCTATAATTTCGTGACCAAGCGCGCGTTGTGCCAGGGCAAGAACAGCAAGGTCAGCTGGACGCAGGTTGAAACCGGCAGCGCGATCACGTGGAAATATCCGTCCTGCGTGTTGGCGGGCGATGGCTCTGTCGGCGAATTCTACTCGGTCGCAGTAACCAATAATCGCCAGCAGGCCGACACCGGCACCAAGATGATCCACCTCGGCAAGAACACGCGGTCAACGATCGTGTCGAAGGGGATTTCGGCGGGGCGCTCGGACAACACGTACCGCGGCCTCGTGCGCGTGTCGCCGACGGCGGAGGGCGTGCGCAACTTCACCCAGTGCGATTCGCTGCTGCTCGGCGACCAGTGCGGCGCGCATACCGTGCCGTATATCGAAGTGCGTAATCCGTCGGCGCAGATCGAGCATGAGGCGACGACGAGCAAGATCAGCGACGACCAGCTATTCTACGCGATGCAGCGCGGGCTTGATCAGGAGGCGGCGGTCGCGCTGATCGTGAATGGCTTTGCCAAGGAAGTGCTGCAGCAACTGCCGATGGAGTTCGCGGTGGAAGCGCAGAAGCTACTGGGCATTTCGCTTGAGGGGTCGGTTGGATGAACGCCGCCCTTTCCCTGCACCCCCAGCGTCATGCTGAACTCGTTTCAGCATCCACCGCGCCACAGGCCTGGACGGGATTTGTGGAGGGTTGGACCCTGAAACAAGTTCAGGGTGACGGCTGGATTGGGGCGGTGGCGGCGCAGAAGCTGCTGGGGATTTGGGTTGAGGGGTGTGTTGGGTGAGCTTCGCTGAGCAGCATGCGCACAAGAAGGCTCAGGTTCGCGCAGAAGGGGGCGTGGCTATATACTTGATGCTCACATGCACACCGTGCGCCATCGAGCTGAACTCGAAGTAAGCACGATGGCAGGGTGCTTTTACTGCTGCGAAGTTTTTCCGCCGTCTGAGATCGAGGACTGGGTCGACAATGATGGTTGCGCCCTTTGTCCTCGCTGCGGGATCGATTCCGTGATCGGCGATGCTTCAGGTTTTTCAGTTACCGATCAGAAATTTCTCAAGGAAATGAACGGGTTTTGGTTCTAATGCTCAAAATAACTAACCTTCACGCCGAAATCGACGGCAAGGAAATTCTCAAGGGCCTGTCGCTCACCGTCAACGCCGGGGAGGTGCATGCGATCATGGGGCCGAACGGCGCTGGCAAGTCGACGCTTGGCTATGTGCTCGGCGGGCGGCCGGGCTATGAGGTGACGTCGGGCGAGGTGATGTTTCGCACCACATCCGTCGCCCCGGACTTGATCCGGGGTCCCGCTTCTTCTTTGGACGCGGGCGTGGGGCAGGGCAGCGGGACCCCGGGTCAGGCCCGGGGTGACGATGATGGGGAGTGGGTGGATTTGCTCGCCCTCGCCCCGCACGAACGCGCGGCGGCTGGCCTGTTCCTCGGCTTCCAATATCCCGTTGAAATTCCTGGCGTGTCCAACGTCCAGTTCCTGCGTGAGGCGCTCAACGCGCAGCGCAAGGGCCGCGATGAGGCGCCGCTTTCCGGGGGCGAGTTCCTGAAGCTCGCCAAGGCGCAGGCCGCTGGGCTCGGCATGGATTATGACATGCTCAAGCGCCCCGTGAATGTCGGCTTTTCGGGCGGCGAGAAGAAGCGCAACGAGATGGTGCAGATGGGCATCATCGCGCCCCGGCTGGCGATCCTCGACGAGACCGACAGCGGCCTCGACATCGACGCGTTGCGCGCGGTGGGGGACGGCATCAACCGGATCATGCGCGCGCCCGACAAGGCGGTGATCCTGATCACGCACTATCAGCGGTTGCTGGATTATGTTGCGCCTGATTTCGTGCACGTGCTGGCAGGGGGTCGGATCGTGAAGTCGGGCGGCGCAGAACTCGCATTGGCGCTTGAGGCGGAAGGCTATGCCGAGGTGACGGCGTGAAGGCGCTCGCTCCCAATGACAACCGTCATGCTGAACTCGTTTCAGCATCCAACGCGCCAAATGCGCAGACGGGATTTGTGGCGCGATGGACCCTGAAACAAGTTCAGGGTGACGGAGTTTGGCGTGGCTGAACTCCTTACCCTTCCCACCCGCCGTGATGAGGCGTGGCGCTATTCCGATCTGGAGGCGGTCGCCTCGGTGTGGCCGATCGCTGCGCCTGAACGGATCGAGGTTGCAGCGGGTGAGGCGGTGGCCCGGGTGATCGTGCAGGATGCGGCGGCTGACGTCGTTGCCATCCACGATTATGTCGTGGTGCTCGGCGCCGGCGCCCGCGCGACCTTCCATGTGCTCAACACCGGCGGTCGATTGGGGCGGGTGACGATCGACGTCACGCTCCACGACGGCGCGCATTTCGAGCTGGGTGCGGCGATGCTGGGCGGCGGCGAGCAGACGCTCGAGATCGTCACGACGATGCGCCACATCGAGCCGAACGCGACCAGCAACCAAGTGGTGCGCAGCGTGCTCGGCGGGCGCGCGACGGGGAGTTATCTGGGCAAGGTCGCGGTTTCGCGGCATGCGCAGAAAACCGATGCGGGCCAATCGGTAAAGGCGATGTTGCTGGCCCGCACAGCGACTGCCAATGCCAAGCCCGAGCTGGAAATCTATGCTGATGACGTGAAGTGCGCCCACGGCGCGACCGTCGGCGAGCTCGACGCCAACGCGTTGTTCTACCTGAACAGCCGGGGCATCGCGCCGGCAGAGGCCAAGGCGCTGCTGCTGCGCGGGTTCATCGCGGGCGTGTTCGACGATGTGGCTGATGAGGCGGCGCGGGAGTCGCTTGAGGCGGCGGCAAGCGCGGCATTGGAGCGGATGTTGTGATGATGGGTTATCGCCCCAACCAGAACCGTCATGCTGAACTTGTTTCAGCATCCATCGCGCCAGACGCGCGGACCTGGATTGTGGCGAGGTGGACCCCGGATCAAGTTCAGGGTGACGGCAAAGGGGCAGGGGAATGAACTCGATGGCCGCCATTTCGCCCGCAGAGGCCCAGCGCGTTATCCGCGATGACTTTCCGGGCCTGACCCCCGGCTGGCATTATCTGGACAGCGCGGTGACCGCCCAGAAGCCCCAGAGCGTGATTGACGCCATCGCGCGTGGCTATGGCCCGGACTATGCCAGCGTCCACCGGGGTGTTTATCAGCGATCAGCGGACATGACGCTTGCCTATGAAGCAGCGCGGCGGCGCGTGGCGGGGTTCATCAACGCTGCCTCGCCCGACGAAGTGGTGTTCGTGCGCGGCGCGACCGAGGCGATCAATCTGGTCGCGCAAAGCTGGGCCGCGACGCAGTTGAAAGCGGGCGACCGTATCCTGCTGAGCGCGCTGGAGCATCACAGCAATATCGTGCCGTGGCAGATGATCGCCGAGCAGGTCGGTGCGCACATCGATGTGATCCCGCTGACGGAGGATCACCGGATCGACCTCGACGCGATGGCGACGATGATCACGCCGGCGCACAAGCTGGTTTCGCTGGCGCATGTGTCGAACGTGCTTGGTTCGGTGCTCGATTGCCGGCGCGCCGCCGATATCGCGCATTCGGTGGGCGCGAAGATTCTGCTCGATGGCTGCCAGGCGGTGCCGCGTTTGACGGTCGATGTGCAGGCGCTCGACTGCGATTTCTACGTCTTCTCAGCGCACAAGCTCTACGGCCCGACCGGCATCGGCGTGTTGTGGGCGCGCGGTAATATTCTGGCGGATATGCCCCCCTGGCAGGGCGGCGGCGCGATGATCGATCGGGTGAGCTTCGAAAAAACTACCTATGCCCCGCCGCCGGGCCGGTTCGAAGCGGGGACGCCGCACATTGTCGGCGCGCTGGGGCTTCATGCCGCGATCGATTATGTTGAGGCGCTGGGGCTGGACCGCATCCACGCGATCGAAACCGAGATGGTGGCAAAGACGCGCGCGGCGCTGGCGCAGATCAATAGCGTGCGGCTGTTTGGTCCGGCGGAGTCGGCGGGGATCGTCAGTTTCGCGATCGAAGGGGTTCACCCGCATGATATCGGCACCATATTGGATGAAGAGGGCGTGGCGATCCGCGCCGGGCATCACTGTGCGCAACCTCTGATGGATCTGCTGGGGGTGCCAGCGACCGCCAGGGCGAGCTTTGGCGCGTACAGCGATGCGAGCGATGTCGAGGCGCTGATCAAGGGTATCGAGCGGGTAACGCGAATTTTCGGGTAGGGACGGGCATGGACGAAGAACGCAAGATTGCAGTTGAAGAGGTGGCCTCGGTCGAGGCGCCGCCCAAGGCGCGTGTCGAATCTGCCGGCGAGACATTCGAGCGCAAGCGCGATTATCTCGAGGGCTTTCTGAGCCAGAAGCCGCAGGCTGCCGGCCCGGGCGAACCCGGCGGCGAAACCTATGAAGCAGTGATCGCCGCGCTCAAGGATATCTATGATCCCGAAATTCCGGTGAACATCTATGATCTCGGGCTGATCTACGGCGTCGATGTGACCGCCGATGGCCATGCCGCGATCACGATGACGCTGACGACGCCGCACTGCCCGGTTGCCGAGACGATGCCGGGCGAAGTCGAGATGCGCGTCGGTTCTGTCCCCGGGGTTGGTTCGGCCGAGGTCAATCTGGTGTGGGAACCCGCCTGGGACCCCGCCAAGATGAGCGATGAGGCAAGGTTGGAAATGGGGATGCTGTAGGGTTTCGATCAAAGTGGTACTTTGGTCGAGTTTGATGTGAGGAAGGCAGCCCGTTCGTTTCGAGCGAAGTCGAGAAACGGGTTCAGTACGCAAGGCTTCTCGACTTCGCTCGAAGCGAACGGATGTAGTGACATGACAACGACCACCCGCCAGCGCCCCGCCGCGCTTCACCTGACGCCCGCCGCCGAGGCGCGGATCGCCGATCTGATGGCGCGCGCGCCCGAAGGATCGATCGGGGTGAAGCTCTCGACGCCGCGCCGGGGCTGTTCGGGGCTTGCCTATTCAGTCGATTATGTGAGCGACGCCAAGCCGTTCGACGAGCGGATCGATACGCCTGGGGGCACGCTGTTCGTCGACGGCGGCTCGATCCTCTATCTGATCGGCAGCAACATGGACTGGGTGGAAGATGATTTCGCCGCTGGTTTCGTGTTCGAAAACCCTAATGCCAAGGGTGCCTGCGGATGCGGGGAAAGCTTCACCGTCTGAGCGCACCGCTTCCGCTGATCGGGAGGACGAATGCTGCAAGGAAGCCACCATTCATTACGGCGTTGAGCGCGAAACCCGTTGCGATCGACAGTGATGAGTCGACGACGAACCAGATGAGGATGCTGGCAAGGATCAAGCGCCAGATGCGGCTGGAAGCCTCGGATATAGCGTCTGTTGCCTGAAACGCCGCGTAGAGTGTGGTTCCCCAACCGCACATGACGCCGCCCAAGACCCCCCAGCGTCACCCGTGCCGTGCGATCAATCTCCAGCGGACCACCATTTTGCCACTCGAAGAGCAACCGGGTGGGCAATTCGGTCGCGGGCATGGCGCCTGCCGCCAAGACCGCCCCAAACAGGATGACGATGCCGCGCATCACATCAAGCCAAACGCGCCAAAATCCGCTCATGCCACCTCTCCTGTCGACAGGTTTAAGCATGAAACCGTAGCAGACGCTACATAAAGGTCGGCGCGTCTTTCGAGGAGGCGCTGCGGGTCGATGGAACGCCACGACATCACCAGCGGATCGCTTTACACTTGGCGGCGCAATGCGATGGCGGGGATGCTGCTCGATCGATCGGCAAGGACATCGCCGCCTGCACTCGTGGAGCCGACTGGCGACCGTTTCACCTAGGTTATCATCGCCGATCCCGTCG
>JBBQAG010000162.1:0-2228 GCA_038315875.1 Sphingomonadales bacterium
CGCCGCCGGTTTCTGCTACAATGGTGTTCGCCTTCGCCATATCACTCTCCACTGGTCGTGCGGTATCGTGTTCGCACGTTGACGGGTTCAGAGCCTGGGGAGGGCGTGCCTGATCTTATCGAGGATTTCGGCAACGGCAACGGGGCATGCCCGTTCCCGGACGGATTACGCGTCGGGCGGGTTCGCTTCGCCCGCCGCCCAAGCCTCGAGCAGCGCATCGCGGCTGCGCAGGCCCAGTTCGGGCAGCGCGTGGTTGACGACATAGGTCGCGCCAG
This sequence comes from Sphingomonadales bacterium, assembly GCA_038315875.1. GTDB lineage: Bacteria > Pseudomonadota > Alphaproteobacteria > Sphingomonadales > Sphingomonadaceae > Sphingomonas. Next base: position 276 of record JBBQAG010000162.1, read on the forward strand.
AATGGCGGTTTTCCCACATCGCCTGATGCGCCTCCGGCAAGGCGTCCCACGGCACGACCTGCGGCTCAGTCACTTCGAGCAAGCCCGCGGCGATCATGTCGTTCATGCGCGACACCTCGTACGCATTGCACAGATGCGTGCCGAGGATGGACGCGGTCGGCATCAGGATCTTGCGCTGTCGCGTCCACACTTGCGGCGCGTAGAAGGTGAAGCGCTGCCCCGCGAGATCTTCCGCGAAGATCACGCGGCCCGTGAAGGGCTTCACCAGCGAGGTGGAGACGCCGAGCGTATCCTGCGCCGCGCGCTCGATCACCAGATCGGGGCTGCCGCGCGGATTGTCGGGTGAGCGCAGGATCTTGCCGATCGCCGAACCGAACGGCTTCATCACGCGATCCTGATAATCGCGCACTGCCGCCTTGAAGATTTCGATATCGCCCTTGGCATCGGGCAGTTGCGGCATGGTGTCGGGCCAGAGGAAATTGGCACCCTCTTTCCGCCGGATCGATTCGAGGCTGACGATGCCCTCGATCGCATCCTCCAGCCCAAGCGATTTCAGGAACTCGCGCTGGCCGTCGGTGGTGGTGGCGACGACGCTGCGCGCGTTGAAGCGCCGCGCCGCTTCGATCATCTCCAGCCCGGTTTCGTCGAGCAAGGCGGTCGAGCGCGGGCCGTAATAGATCAGCACTGCCTCGCCACCGCGCAGGGCCGCGCGGCGCAGCATCTCCTCGGGCGAGGCCGTGCCGGGTTTGCCCATGAAGCTGAAATGATAGCCCGACGATGCGCCGTAGAAGGCCAGCGTCCCGCCCTCGGCGAGCAATTGGAAGCTACGCGGGAAGGCGGTTTCTCCGGCATGGCTGACGACATAATCGGCGCGCTTGCCGCCGTTGAGCGACTCGTATTCGGCGATCAGCGGAGCGCCTGCCGTCTCCCATGCGCGCGCCGCTTCGGGGTCTTCGGGCACAATCGTGTAGAGATTGGCGAAACGCGGGTCCTTGCGATCGATCGCGCCGACTGCGCCTTGCTGCTCCGTGATGAACGCCGCGCGTTCTGGCGAGGAGACGAGGCCGGTGACTTGCAAGCCGGTGCGCACCGAAGAGCGCAACGCATCGAGTCCCGTCCCGGTCGCCGCCCCTTCGACGAACAACCTCCGCCCCGGCGCGATCTGCAGCGTCGTAAACAAGCAGCGCGAGATCGTGCCGAGGTTGAGGACGTAGCTGCCCGCTTGTTCGAGCGTCAGGTCGGGCGGGATCGCGTGCATTTGCGGCGCTTGCACCGTCAGGAACTGCGCGTGGCTGCCAGTTTCGGTCTCATAGCCCTGGATCGAGAAATCGGCATACATCGGATCATTGCCTACATTCGGGCTGAGCAGATCGTTGGTGCCCGAATAGACGGTGACGAGATCGCCGACCTTCACCCGTCCCTCGGCCCGCGTTTCGCTGCCGAGTGCGGCGACCAAGGCGATGCCGCCGGAGCCGGTGATCTGGACGTCCTGTTCGTGGCTGTCGAATGGCGACACCGGGATGCCGGTCAGCGCCCAGATGTCGTTGAAATTGACCTCGCTGGTCAGCATGTACAGCAACGCCTCGTTGGGCGCAGGCTCAGGCACCTGCACGATCAGTTCGCGCTCATGGCTGGCTGGCGGGCCGAAGCGCGGGGCGCCGGTTTCCGCATCGCGCGCGATGCCAAACGCGTACTGAAATTCAGGGATGCGCGTAACGCCAGGGTAGAAAGGCGCACCGACCGGGAGCAATTCGCCCGCTGCCTCTAACGAACGACCGCGCGGCGCATGCTCTTCGTCGAGCCAAACGCCGTCGCGGCGTACCGGGAGCGGCGGGCTGACCTTGTCCATGAATTGCCGAATGCCGGTCTTGCCGCCCTCCGGGTCAACCACCGCTTCGGCGAACAGTTGCGCCTCGCGCTCCAGGCCTGCGGCCATGCCATCGGTCCAACCGG
>JBBQAG010000150.1:0-3623 GCA_038315875.1 Sphingomonadales bacterium
CGATCGCAGCACGAGCCAGATGCATCAGAGCATTGCCGCGGTGCAGGCCGAAATGGCAGCGTCCGCCGGGGCGACGCGGGCCACCGGCAAGGCGTTGCGCGGTGCGCGCACCCGGCTGGAGCGGCTCGAAACGGTGGGCAATCTCATGCTCGATCGCCTTGCCAACAGCGGCGCAAGGATCGACGACAGCGCCCAGATCGACATCGCCAAACAGGTTGCGGTCGAAATCACCCAGATCGTCGAAGCTGCGCTGAGTCGCGGCGATATTGCGATGCACGATGTGTTCGATTTCGACTATCGTCCGATTCCGGACAGCAATCCCCAACAATTCGCGACCCGATTCAATGATTTCGCCGATGCGCATATCCGCGCGATCCTGGACCGCGTTACCGCACAGACCCCGATGTCGGTCGGCTGCGTGATTAGCGATATCAACGGCTATCTCCCCACGCATCTGAGCTTGCGATCGCAGCCCCAGGGTCTCGATGCCGAATGGAACAGCACATGGTCGCGCAATCGTCGAAAGATGATGGATGATTGCACGCAGCGGGCAATCGACAGCACTGCCCCGGCGATGCTCAATTGCTACCGGATGACGCTGGGTGGGGGGGAGTTCCTACCGCTCAAGAATGTATTCGTCCCGCTTCATTTCTGCGGCAGGCGGTGGGGCAATTACGAATTGGCCTATGTCGATCGCTTCTCCGCCACCACCGAGGCGATATCGTCTGCCGCGCTTGAAAACAGCCTTGCCTCGGTTCGCAATGCCAGACCCAAGGTGGCAAGACTGCGGGCTGGTTAGCGCCGGATCGCGGCGCCGCCGTGGCTGGGGGCATAGGCATCGATCAGCGCGCCGACATAATCGGGTCGCTGGCCGCTTAACTCCGGCGCAGGTCGCGCCGGCGCCGCGCTCCCATCGGCATTGCCGTAGATAAAGCCCGCCACCGGATAGGCGGAGGTGCCGAGCCCCTCATTGTCACGGTACCAAACGCGGACGGCGCTCCAGTCGCCGGCTTCGGACACATCGGTCAGGGTGACGTCCTGCTCGACATGGCCGCGCTCGCCGCCCATCCGCGACCAATTGGCATGAGTGATCATCAAAACACGACCGTCGACGATCCGGCTTACCACGGCCACATGCCCGCGCGGCAGCCGCGGCGATTGAGCAAAGACGATGACGGCGCCCTCGCGCGGCGCATAACCGCGGCGATAGTGCCCCTCCGCCTTGTCCCACCAGGTCCATGCGTCGCCGAAAATCTGGATTCCAGAGGCAGCGCGCGCAAATGGCACGCATTCGCCGATATAGGCCAGTAACGACGCTTGGGCCCGAGACGGTTCTGCAACCAACGCGATGGCGAGAGCGGCGATGAACGCGGAGATGCGGAAAGATCTTGCCATTGCCGGCAAAGCCTTGCCGGATTGCGAGTATCCGAAGCGTTTGGTGGCGTGGTTGAAGTGGCGGTTACCAAGATGGGGATCGCCTGGATAATCGGTGATCGCCACCTCATTGTCGAAGCCCTGTTGCCCATGCACGCAACGTTTTTCAGCGCCGACAATGACCCCATGCCGACCGATGCGGGGTCTTGCGTTGGTATGATCCGGGTGCTTTGGTTGTCGGCATGCCATTGCTTTCCCTGCTCATCGCCGCTGCAGCCACCGCTGCGCCGATCATCCCTCCCGCCGAAATCAAAGCCGATGTCAGAGCGCTTTCCGACGACAGCTTTGCCGGGCGCGGACCGGGCGAGGCGGGTGAAACCGCGACGATTGCCTATCTGGAGAAGCAATTTGCCGCAGCCGGGCTGGAACCCGGGGGCGACAATGGCAGCTGGTATCAGGACGTGCCGCTCGTGCGGCTCGATCGCCTGCCCGGTGCAACGCTCTCGCTTTCCTTGTCTGGTCGCATTGTGCCGCTTGTGATTGGCCGGGAGGCGTCGTTGGGATTATCCAATGTCGGGCAGACCCAGGTGATCGGCGCGCCGCTCGTCTTTGCAGGATACGGGATCGTCGATGCAGCCACGGGGCGCAATGACTTCGCCGGCATCGACATGACCGGCAAGGTGGCACTCGTCCTCGCCAACGACCCCGATTTCGAGGCTGGCAAGGATCTTGGTTTCGAAGGCAGGCGCCTCGTCCTGGCCGGTCGGGTGGGCTCGAAGTTCGCAGCGGCAGCAAAGGCTGGCGCGATCGGCGTGCTCGTCATTCATGAGGACGCCGCCGCCAGCTATCCCTTCAGTCAGGTCGCTCAGCCGCTGCCAGGCGCGGTTCCGGCGCCGCTGCGCGAAAGCCCGTTGAAGATGACGGGCTGGCTCGATCACTCCGCCTGGGCGCCGCTGCTCACGACGTTCGGGCTCGATCTCGGGGCGTTGAAGGCGCAGGCGCGCGCCCGTGATTTCCATCCGTTGCCGATAGCAGGTGTTTCGGTGTCGGCAGCGGGTGACGTAAAGGCAACGCCATTCACCAGCCACAATGTGATTGGCAGATTGACCGGCAACAGCCACCCAAGCGAGGCAGTGCTTTACGGTGCGCACTGGGATGCCAATGGCAACAACGGACCCGACGCGACGGGCGATGCGATCCGCAACGGCGCGGTCGACAATGGAATTGGTACGGCCGAGTTACTCGCCATCGCCAGGGTTTTTGCAAAATCATCCCGGCCGGCGCGTAGCGTGATCTTTGCTGCCTGGACCGCCGAGGAAAAAGGCCTGCTTGGCTCCGAATTCTATGCCGCACACCCGCTCGTGCCATTGGCAAAGACGGTCGCTGTCATCAATCTCGACCCGCATGTCGCGCTCCCGACCTCGACCACGGTCGAACTGATCGGCGGCGGTCGCACGACCCTTGAGGGAGACCTGACACGTGCCGCCGCGGCACAGGGGCTCCGCGTCGTGCAAGAGCCAAATCCCGAAGCCGGCTGGTATTTTCGATCCGATCACTACCCCTTTGCCCGCGCCGGTGTACCCGCGCTTGCCTTCAGGATCGGGCGCGATCTTGCTGCGGGGGGAAGCGCTGCGGGAAGCCGCATCGTCGATGCTTACAACATCCGCTGCTATCACCAGCCCTGCGATCAGTTCGACGCCCGTTGGACTGCACAGGGGGCATCGCAGGAAGCCGGCCTCGCGTACGCGCTTGGCCGAGAGCTAGCGACGGGCACATCATGGCCCGATTGGACCGATCGAGCGTATAAGGCTGTCCGCGCACTGTCGGCATCCGAGCGGCGCTGATCGAAATCGACCCGCCCGTTGCGCAGAGTGTCTGCGGCTTGTCGCGCTGATCGACGGGTGCTGGCGATTGATCCCATGAACTCCGCATTTAGCGCTGGTTTGCCTTGGCGCGCTTGCCAAGACGGATCGCGCTCGGCTTCGGGGTCCTGACAAAACGGGGGCGATCGACGGACGCCAGCCCGAATTTCTGAGCATAGCCGAGTGCCCATGCTCTCCCGCTTTTGTCGTTAAGCCAGGCTATCGCATCCCTCGGCTGGAGAGAAGCGCGGTTCGGGCCGGTGGAGCAGCGAGACGAGGACGAAGGATATGATCATCAACAAATACCAGGCGCCAAGCTTTTCGGGCGAGACCAATTGCCAGCCGCTACGCTGCCGGGGATACAGCCATGCGCGCGAGAAGGTGCCG
>JBBQAG010000025.1:0-29007 GCA_038315875.1 Sphingomonadales bacterium
AGCGACGGCATCGAAGCGATCGAGTTCCCCAATCGTCTGATCCATCCGGTCGGATGCAGCAGCGACATGGCCGCCAACATCAGCGCACTCGATCACGAGTTCACCGCAGCGACGTGCAACCTCATTGATTACCTGTTCTACCGCGGCCCCATCCGCCATCTTGGGTCCCTCCCACGGACAGCCTGCTGACATATCCAATCATCGCTAATGAGCGATTAACTTGGAAACCGTTGCGCGCCGCGTTACGATTGGCGCTGCACCTTCTACTCGAAAGCGCCGGCACGATGTTCCTGAATTTCCTCGACGAGTTGCGCGCAGCCGGTATCCCGGCGAGCATGAGGGAGCATCTGATGCTGCTCGAAGCACTTGACCGAGACGTCATCGATCGGACGCCTGAAGACTTTTATTATCTGTCGCGTGCCGTTTATGTGAAGGACGAAGGCCTGCTCGACAAGTTCGATCAGGTTTTTGCCAAGGTATTCCGCGGGGTCGCGACGACTTTCGGGCAGCAAACCGCCGAGATTCCCGCCGAATGGCTCCGCGCGGTTGCCGAGAAATATCTGAGCGCCGAGGAGATGGAAGCGATCAAGGCGCTGGGTTCCTGGGACGATATCATGGAGACGCTGCAAAAGCGGCTCGAAGAACAGCAGGGCCGTCATCAGGGCGGCAACAAATGGGTCGGGACCGGCGGGACAAGCCCCTATGGCAATTCGGGCTATAACCCGGAAGGGGTTCGGATCGGCGGCGAGAGCAAGCACAAGCGCGCGCTGAAAGTGTGGGACCAGCGCGAGTTCCGCAATCTCGACAGCACGCGGGAACTGGGCACCCGCAACATCAAGGTCGCGCTCCGCCGCTTGCGCCGGTTCGCGCGCGAAGGCGCCGCCGACGAACTCGATATCGATGCAACGATCGACGGTACCGCGCGGCAGGGTTGGCTCGACGTCGTGATGCGGCCCGAACGGCACAATGCGGTCAAGCTGCTGCTATTCCTCGATGTCGGCGGATCGATGGATGGCTGGGTAAAGCTATGCGAAGAGCTTTTTTCAGCAGCGACCAGCGAGTTCAAAAATCTGGAATTCTTCTACTTTCACAACTGCCCGTATGAGGGCGTGTGGAAGGATAACCGCCGCCGGTTCAGCGAGCTCACGCCGATGTGGGACGTGCTCCAAAAATATGGCCATGATTACAAGCTGATCCTGGTCGGTGATGCATCGATGAGCCCGTATGAGATTACCCATCCCGGCGGCTCGGTCGAGCATTTCAACGAGGAATCGGGCGCAGTGTGGCTGCACCGATTGACGACGACCTACCCGGCGACCGTTTGGCTCAACCCGGTGCCCGAGGAACAATGGGGCTATTCGCAGAGCATCCGGATCATCCAGGAACTGGTAGGAGACCGGATGCATCCATTGACGCTGGCGGGGCTTGACGAAGGCATGCGGGAATTGACTCGAAAACGCTGAGCGGCTTCGATCCTGTAGCGGCTTTTCCGCTCAGCCCATCGCCTGCTGATACGCGATGAGCGTCTGGACCAACGGATGTAACGCATCGCCGGGAATGATCCGTTCGGACATGGCGTGCGCGCTTCTGCGGTGATGGCAGCAGCATGCATATCCCATCGGGTGCCCGCTCAAACGGAGATGATCATTCACCCCCGCCAGTGCTGGAGGACGCCCCATAACCAAGCACTGCGAACCGATATGTTTCGGAACGATAATGTTAACGACACCCGCTTTATTGTTGTTCGGGTGGCATAAACTGGAATCACTCCATGCGGGTCAATGGTCAATCAAACGGGCAATGTGCGGGCTGCAAAAACGGCAACGGGCTTGATTTCGCCTTCACGATGGCGTTTCAGCCGATCGTCGATATCGAAACCGGAACGGCTTTTGCCTATGAAGCGCTGGTCCGCGGCACCGATGGCGCGTCCGCCGCTTCGATCCTCGATCGAATCGATGACACGACCCGCTATGCGTTCGATCAGCAGTGTCGCGTTGCCGCGATCAACCACGCGGTGGCAGCGGGCATCCTTGACACGCCGGCGCGGCTGTCGATCAATTTCCTGCCCAATGCGGTCTATTCACCAGCAGCGTGCATCCAGTTGACCTTGAAGACCGCTGCGGCCGCCAAGCTGCCAACGGATCGGCTGATATTCGAATTCACCGAAGACGAAAAAATCGGCGATCCCGAGCATGTCCAGTCGATCGTCGAATGTTATCGCAAGATGGGGTTTGGCACGGCGATCGACGATTTCGGTGCCGGGCATGCCGGGCTGAGCCTGCTCGCGCGGTTCCAGACCGATCTAATCAAGCTGGATATGGGATTGATCCGCCATATCGACCAGAAAATCCCCGCAAGGCTGATCGTGGAGGGCGTGGTGCGGATGTGCAATGCGATGGGCATCGCGGTGATTGCAGAAGGGATCGAGACCGAGGCCGAATTTGCAACGCTGCGCGCGATGGGGGTGCGCTATTATCAGGGCTATCTCTTCGCCAAGCCGGAAATCGAACGGCTGCCGGGGATCGAATTTGGCATTCAGGACATGCTTCGGGTTGCGTGATCGAAGCAACGCGTGGCTAAGATCGCTTCAATTCCTCAAGCAGCTGGCAATCATCAGTACATCGTCCATGTCCGCCGCCCCTCTTCCCACACAAGCTCATCGGGAAGCGCTGTCGCGTCGAGATCGCCCGCCGCGGCGCCCGCATCATCGACCCAGTCGCGCAATCCAGGCCCGCCATTGATGACGTCGATCGCGAGCTTGCCGAATTCATATTCATACGGGAAATCGCGCCACAGATCATAGTCCGGATAAAGCCGCCGGATCGCCTTGAAGCCCAATGCCTGCACCCGCCACGGCCTGAACGCCGCATGCGCATAGCCCGGGCCTTCGGCGTGAATGAACACCCCGTTGCACAGCGCCCCCACATGCTTGTGGAAGGTCGGCTGGAACCAGATATCGCGCAACGTACAGCCGGTGAGCCATTGGGGCGCAAACGCGTGCATCTCGGCGATGACCGCTCTTGCATCTATATCGGGGGCACCGAACAATTCGAGCGGGCGTGTCGTCCCCCTGCCCTCGCTCAAATTCGTGCCCTCGAGCATCACCGTGCCGGCATAGGCGCGAGCCATGTTGACGTTTGCGGCGTTGGGGCTGGGATTGATCCAGACGCGATCCTCGGGCCAGCCGAACCCGGGCGCTGCATCGGGCGCCCAGCCCTCCATCTCGATCACGCGGTATTCGACGTCGAGCTTGAAGTTATCGATGAACCAATGGCCGAGCTCGCCAAGCGTCATCCCGTGGCGCATCGGCATCGGCCCTGCCCCAACGAAACTCTCCCACCCGGGCAGCAAGGTCAGCCCTTCGACAGGCCGCCCGGCGGGATTGGGTCGATCGAGCACCCACACCGATTTGCCGTGCTCAGCAGCAGCCTCGAGCACGTACAGCAGCGTCGTGACGAACGTATAGATACGGCAGCCGACATCCTGGAGATCGACCAGCATCACATCAAATGTGCCCATCGACTGTCCGCTCGGGCGGCGCACTTCGCCATAAAGGCTGAACACCGGAATATTATACCGGGGATCGGTGAAATCGGGCGATTCCATCATATTATCTTGCAGATCGCCTCGCACGCCGTGCTGCGGCCCGAACATCGCCGATATGTTGAGGCCGGCAGCGATCAAGGCATCGAGGCTGTGCGTCAGCTCCGCCGTCACCGAGGCCGGGTGCGCGAGCAGCGCGATACGCTTACCCTCCAGCGGCTTGCGCAAAGCGGGGTCGGCGAGCAGGCGATCGATACCGAGGTTCATGGCGCGTTTGGTGCCGATAGGGTGGCGATAAAGCAATCCCGGTTGTGGAAATCTGGCGGCCCCGGCGCATGAGCGAGCGCCCAATAGGACTTGGCGGCGCCAGTTTCCTCGATCACGGCGGAGATGCCCATGCGAAGGTCGCCGGTCGAAATGGTCGCGTCGCGTTCGAGGTCGATTTCAAGCTCGAACGGTTCTTGGTCCTTCGGCGCAACAATGAATGGCTCGACTTCCAGCGGCAGCGGACACATCTCCGCACGATAATCCTCAAATCGATAGGCTGCCCAGCGTGACGACGGCGAGAAGTTGAACTCGACATATCCTGCCGAACGCGCTGGTTGCAGAAACAGCTCGAAACACGTCGTTTTCCAAAGCTCATCGGCGCGTTGTGGAAATTGCACAGGCGGGATCAGCAGGCTGCCTGCGCCCTCCACACTGAAAGTGAGGAGGAGATGAGCTTCCGTGTCGATCACTTTGACGCGAACACCGCGCACGGCGCTTGCTGGACGATGCGGGTGCGGATGGAGGTGGAACATACGCGTCGCCATAAGACGCTCATGCCGTCCGCGACCGACCAAGTCGAGCGTCGCACCTCAATAAACTTGAAGTGCCAAGCCCCGCACGATGCCGCGTTCGATGGGCTTGTCGCACCGACAGCCCGTAAAGCCGTTGTCGTACCAAACGACCGTAGCGGCAACCGGCAGACCACCCGGGAAACGAAGCCAAAGTCGATCGCCGGCATGCACTTCCAGAGTCGAATGAACCCGACAGCCATAAACCGAGATATCATGCAGCTGGGCGTCGACAGGCCTTAGGCCATGCCGCCTTACGCTGGCGCGCTTCATTTCCACGATATGACGATCGACGTTGCGCTGCTCCACAAGGGCAGGAACAACGCTGCGAAACTGCGACCCTTTTGACGCCATTAACCCACCCTCGCACGATGGTGTGCCGACAATATGTCTATGATCGGTTAAGGCCTGCGGCGTGCCTTGCGGGCAGCCTATAGAAAAAGGAGCGGCTATGGACTAAAGGCCTCTCTTCCCATGGCAACGATACTCCCCTCCCCGCCGAAGATCGGCATGGTCTCGCTCGGCTGTCCGAAAAATCTGGTCGATAGCGAGCGCATCCTCACCAAGTTGCGCAGCGATGGCTACGCGATGTCGGCCGATTATGCCGGGGCAGATGTGGTGCTCGTCAACACCTGCGGGTTTCTCGACAGCGCCAAGGAGGAATCGCTCGAGGCGATTGGCGAGGCAATTGCCGAAAATGGCCGCGTGATCGTGACGGGGTGCATGGGCAAGGAGGCGGAGATGATCCGCGCCAAATTCCCCCGCGTCCTCGCCGTGACGGGCGCGCACCAATATGAGGAAGTCGTCGGCGCGGTGCATGAAGCAGCGCCGATGCCCGCCAATGCCTTTCTCAATCTGGTCCCCGAAGGCGGACTCAAACTCACCCCGCGGCACTATAGTTATTTGAAGATTTCCGAAGGCTGCAACCACCGCTGCGCCTTCTGCATTATCCCGAGCTTGCGTGGCGATCTCGTCAGCCGGCGGCCCGATGCGATCCTGCGCGAGGCTGAAAAGCTCGTTGCGGCGGGCACGCGCGAATTGCTCGTCATCAGCCAGGATACGTCGGCTTATGGCGTCGACATCCGGCATCAGCCGCGTGAGTGGCATGGTCGCGAGGTGCGCGCGCACATGACCGATCTCGCGCGTGAACTCGGATCGCTTGGTGCCTGGGTCAGGCTCCATTATGTCTATCCCTATCCGCATGTCGATCAGGTGGTGCCACTGATGGCCGAGGGGCTGGTGACGCCGTATCTCGACATTCCGTTTCAGCACGCCTCGCCGAGCGTGCTGCGCGCGATGAAGCGCCCCGCCAATGAAGCCAAGGTGCTGGAGCGCATCAAGGGCTGGCGCGCTATCTGCCCCGATATCGCGATCCGGTCGACCTTCGTCGTTGGTTTCCCCGGAGAGACCGAGGATGACTTCGCCTATCTGATGGATTGGCTCGAAGAGGCGCGGCTCGATCGGGTCGGCGCGTTTCGGTTCGAGCCAGTCGAGGGCGCCGCCGCCAATGCCCTGCCCGATCCTGTCCCCGAAGCGGTGAAGGAAGAACGCTACGCGCGATTGATGGAGCTGACGGCGCGCATTTCCGCAGAAAAGCTCGCCGCCAAGGTGGGCCGCACCTTGCCCATCATCATCGATGCCGTCGACGTAGAGACCGGCGGCGCGACGGGACGCAGCCAGGCCGATGCCCCAGAGATCGACGGCGAAGTCCATCTGCGCGATGCTGCGCATCTGAGCACCGGCGATATCGTCCTTGTCTCGATCGAGGACGCCGATTCCTTCGATCTGTTCGGCGTGCCGGCTTAACCTGGACGTCAAAGTGCGTTAACCATGACGGCATGCGGCGACTGGCAACCATCGGAGGCCAGTGCCTTGCAATCCTGGGTCTTGCGGCCAGTGCTGCACCGTTATCGGCAGCCAACCGCCGCCCACGCGCGCCAGAAATTCTGTTGCCGCCGATCGAGCCGGACACCGCTGTGATCGCCCCAGTCGATCCGATGACCGTGATCGACGATGATTTTGCGCGGCACCGCGATCCGTCGATCTGGCAAGGACTGACAGTACAGCGGATCGGTTTTCACGAGGCGATGACGGGCTGGCGCCTGTGGCGGATCGTGAACCGCGCGCACGATCCAGGCCCGCTATGGATCGTGCCGCACGACAATGAAAACGCGACCTTTTCCGCTGCCATCGACGCAGTGCGCAGCTGGGGCGGTGCGGTGATCGCGATCGATACCGTGGCGCGCGACGCGGGCTATGCAGGGCGCTTCAACGATGATGGCGGAATGGCAGTTCCAATCGACCCGAACCGACATTTCATCGACGCCGCCCCTGATTATTCCCGCGAGATCCTGCGCGATCGATCGCCATCGCAGCGGATCGTGATCGCGCTGCACACCAATGCGCCAGGCTTCGATCCCGCCTTGCCTACATGTCCCGGCCGACAACCGACGCTGACTGGATCAGGCGAAATATCGATCGGCATGTGCAGCGATCAGATGCAGCCTCGCCCTTCCCGCGCCCGCGCCTGGCCGTTCGACGATGACGATACGCTCGCGCTTTCCCCCTATCTCGTTGGCAGCGATCCGCAGAAAAGCTATTGCCGGGCTGGGCTCGAGGTCGCGGATTTCAATCTCGTCGCGGAGCGAGTGGCCGACAGCGATGGCTCGCTTTCCAATTATGCCGCCCTCCACGCCCTTCCCTATCTCAACCTTGAAACGCGCGATCGCGGAAACGATCCGGCGGGAATCGGCGGCGCCCGCGGAAGGCTGGTGGCGATGATCGATCAGGTGATGGAACGCTGCGCGCCGATCGCCGGGCTCGGCCTGCGTTGGGCACGCGACACCCGACCAGCCAAACCCAAGCGACTGAAACGCGGCGGTTAACCGGCCTTTCGGCGGAGCAGGTCGAAGGCGATCAGGTGGGTCGCCCCCGACAGCGCCACGCCGTACATCGGGATCAGCGCCAGTGGCAGCATCCTGATCTGGATCATTGATGCCGGATCGTTGAGCGTGAAGTAGAGCCCCGTGCCGACAGCGAGGATAAAATCGCCCATCCCGAACAGATGCATGCCCCAATAGCGCCAACGCGCCATTGGCAGGGCAACGACAACGAGTGCGAGCAGGCCAGCGATGAGATCGCCCTGGCCCGCATTCTCGACAAAACGAGGCGGCAACAGATCAGCGCGGCCATAGCTGAAGAACAACAGCGCCGCACCGATCCTCCAGCTGTGAAACAAGGTTAGCCGCCTGAGCCCAACGCCTTCAACCCACTGCTTCACAGACGGCAGCAGGAAGTAAGCCAGCGTCGGTATCGCCACGCCGGACACGACCATTATGGCGATCATGCGCGGTGGGACGATCGCCAGCAGCCCGGCATTGGCGGCAAGCGCAACGCCTGCCCCCCAGGCAAGGATCAGCCCCATGATCAGTGGCGTCAGAGACCTTTCGGATCGTAATGCGGTTGCCATCATATTCTCCTGTGTAGTTACACTGTTTAGCTCAAATAAAAGGCGAATTTCAGCTGCCGAGCCGTTGAAGAGTCGCCTGCGTTTTCGGCCAATGCGCCGCTCCAGCGGCGGCAAGACTAGATGCTTGCGCGGCAGCCCAATGCGGCATGGCAAGCCTGAGCTTATCGTGGCCGGCCGGCGTCAACGCGACGGCGCGGACTCGCTTATCGGCGCCATCCGCTTGCGAGCGAACCAAGCCCATTGCCTCAAGCGGGGTGAGATTGCGGGTCAATGTCGTTCGCTCGAGCCCAAGAATGTCGGCGAGTAGCCCGATGCTGACGGCATCTTGCTGATTGAGCGCCGCCAGGATCGAAAACTGCCCCGACGTGAGCCCGATCGGGCGGAACGCCGCATCATAACGCCGCGCCACCGCCCGCGCTGCGCGCTGCGTATTGAGGCATACGCACTCTGCGCTGATTTGCTTCGGGGTGAGAAGGTCGTGCGGCTCCATCGATCGAATATAGGTGCATCTACACTTTTATTCAACACCCGTTCGGCGCTCGCTTCGATAATAGGAGAAAGTCAGCCAGATCGCGGTCGCACCCAGCAGATGCCAGATGGCATGCCCTTGGATCAGGCTCGCCGGCGCGCAGACGATGCCGTGCTGATCGAGGTTCCAGATCGTGAAGGCGACCGCCTTGGCCAGGATGCCGAGGAGATAATAGCGCAGCACCGCGCCCGGTCGGCGGGGCCGGGCAAAAGCCATTTCAACGATGATCGCCAGGATCAGTTCTACCGCGAACAGCCACCGCCGGACTTCGGGTTCCGCCGCCAGCACGCCGACCAAAATGCCGCATAACAAGACGTATAGCGCGATGGCGACGCGATCGGGTATCCGCAGCCAGCGGGCAAGTGCGCTCACCAGCATGAAGGAGGCGACCAGATACATGCCGAAAACGTCGTAGAACTGGCCCCAAAGGGTAAGCGTCGCATGGAGCAGTACCGATCCGAGCCCGACAGCAATCGCCGCGATCCCGAAAGTGACTGCCGCCCCGCGCGGCATCGCCGAGGCCCAGTCGCGCCCGCCCGCCAGCACGATCATCAAGAAGCCGGCAAACACATAGCCGTAAGACGACCAGCTGTTCGCTGGTTGCACGATCAGGGCGCCGATGCGCGGCGTTTCGCAGAAACAACGCGTGCTGGTGCAGGTGGCGGGCGCATAGCGTGCCCAATCGGGACCAAGCGCGGTCAGCAGCGCGACGATGCCGAGCGCCGACAAGCCCGCCAATATCAGCGCAGTGATGATCCGGCGCGCGCCGATCTGCTGCATCCCCAATTCCCTGTGCGTGTTTTTATAAACATGAAGGGTAACGCGTTGTGCTCAATCGGCAAGCGCCGGGTCTGGCAAGTGCCGACGCGATCTGCAAGATTGCAGTGCCGATAGTAATTTCTAGGAAAATTCGCCGATGCGCCTGATTGCCTTGCGCCTGCTCCCATTGATTGTCGCGACGATGCCAGTGGCGGCTCACGCCCAGAGCATAACGTCTGCCGAAAGCGCGCGGATCGACGCTATTGTTGCCGATAGCCTCGCCAAGACGGGTACACCCAGCGCCTCGATCGCCATCGTCCGCGGCGGGCGGATCGTCTTTGCCAAAGCCTATGGCAAACAATCCGAGACGATCCGTGAGCCACGCATCGAGGCGCCCTATCAGATCGCGTCGGTATCCAAACAATTCACCGCCGCTGCCCTGTTGCTGCTCGAGGATCAGGGCAAGCTGAGCCTTGACGACCGCATCGCCAAATATGCCCCGGGCATCACCGACGGCGACAAGATCACGATCCGCCAGCTGATCAACCACACATCGGGCATCCAGGATTTCTGGCCGCAGGATTACAGCTTCAAGGCGATGGAAACGCCGACCACGCCGCAACAGATCGTCGATCGCTGGGCAAAGAAACCGCTCGATTATGCGCCCGGCACGCAGTGGCAATATTCGAACACCGGCTATGTCGTCGCGGGCATGATCATCGAGAAGGTGGCGCGCATGCCACTGATCGATTTCCTCCAGCTGCATATCTTCAAGCCGCTGGGGATGAAGGCGATCGATCAGGATCTGGCGATCGGCAAGAATTATCCCCAAGGCTATCACCGTTTCGCGCTTGGCCCGGTGCGGCTTGCCCAGCCCGCCGCACGCGGGTGGCTGTTCGCGGCAGGTGAGCTATCAATGTCTCCTACCGATCTCGCCAAATGGGATATCGCCCGGATCGATCGTGCGATCTTGCCGGCAGACGACTGGGAAGCACAGGAAAAGCCCGTCGTCCTCGCCGATGGCAGGAATACCAATTACGGGCTCGGCGTGCTCGTCGCGAACCGCAACGGACGGCGCAGCATCGAACATAACGGCGAAGCGGTCGGCTTCCTTACCTCGAACATCGTATTTCCGGATGACAAGGCGGCGATCGTCGTTGCGGTCAATGCCGATTTCGGCAGCGCGCCCCAGACCATCTCGAAGGGATTGGTCGATCTGATCCTGCCTGCAACGTCGCCCACATCATCGGGAAACGGCGAAATGGCCAAGACCGCCCAGGCCAGAGCGATCTTCGATGCGATGCGCGCCGGGACTCTGGACAAGACGCAGATGACCGACGACTGGAATAATTTCTTCACCCCCGTCGTCGCAGGCGATTATCAGCGCTCGCTGGCACCGCTTGGCGCGCCGATCAGCTTTGAGCCACTGGGGCCACCCAAATTGCGCGGCGGCTTCGTCAACCGCAATTACGGTGTGAGATATGCCGATCGCAAGCTGGTGGTGATCAGCTATGCCGAACCGGGTGATGCGGGCCGTTACGAACAATTCCTGATACAGCCAAGCGAATGACCGATTTTTCACCGCTGCTGCTGGCCGACAAGGGCCAGCCCGCCCGTTCGATTCATGTTGTACAGCCTCAGGCATTCGAAGGCTGGCTCGCCGCGCAACCGCCGCGCATCCGGGCGCTGCTCGCCGCGCACAAGGTGACGGGAAAGGCGGGCAACAAGGCGATCTTGCCTGGCGATCAGCCCGATGACTGGTCGGCGTTGCTGCTATGCGACGAAGCCGAGAGCTCGCCCTGGCGGATCGCATCGCAAGGCGAGATCCTACCCGAGGGGACCTACCGGCTAGCCTCGGGGCCGATTGGCGCGGCCGGGCTTGGCTGGCTGCTCGCCCAGCATCGGTTCGAGCGTTATAAAAAGGCCGATCCCTCCGGGCCCCGTGTGTTGCTGACCAGCGATCCCGCGACGATCGATGAGACCGTCCGGTTGGCGAGCGCGACCGCGCAGGTGCGCGATCTCGTCAATATCGGCGCGTCCGATCTTGGGCCGGCCGAGCTCGAGGATGAGGCCGCGCAGCTTGCAGCGGTGCATGGCGGAATGCTGACCGTCACGCGCGGAGATGCGCTGGCGCAGGGGTTTCCAATGATCCACATTGTCGGCCAGGCGGCGACACGAGCGCGCGCACCAAGGCTGATTGAGCTTGAATGGGGCGATCCGGCTCACCCACGTGTCGCGATCATTGGCAAGGGCGTGTGTTTCGATTCGGGCGGGCTCGATATCAAGCCATCGGCCGGCATGCGGCTCATGAAGAAGGATATGGGCGGCGCCGCGCACGCGCTTGCGCTTGCCGGGTTGATCATGGGCGGCCGCCTGAAACTGCGCCTGCACCTGCTGATCCCGGCGGTTGAAAACGCGATTGCCGGCAATGCCTTTCGCCCCGGCGACGTGCTGCCGACGCGGCAGGGGCTGACGGTCGAAAACACCAATACCGATGCCGAAGGACGCCTGATCCTGGGTGATGCGCTGACCAAGGCCAGCGAAGGTGCAGAGGGCGTCCGGCCCGAACTGATCATCGATTTTGCGACGCTGACTGGTGCCGCGCGCGTCGCGCTTGGCCCTGACCTGCCGGCGACCTTTGCCAATGATGATGCGCTTGCAGATGCGCTGCTCGCCGCCGGTCAGGCGGTCCACGACCCGCTGTGGCGGCTGCCCTTGTGGGATGGCTATGACGAGATGCTGAAATCGGACATCGCCGATATCGTCAACGCCCCCGAAGGCGGCTTTGCGGGGTCGGTAACGGCGGCGCTGTTCCTCCGGCGCTTCGTACCAAAGGATATCGCCTGGGCCCATCTTGATACTTTTGCCTGGCGCCCAACCTCCAAGCCGGCGCGGCCAAAGGGCGGAGAGGCGCTCGGGCTGCGCGCCGCCTGGGCGGTGCTGAAGGCGCGCTATGGCTGATCGGTGGCCGCGCCTGCCGCGATAATCGGCACAAATGCTGCCGCTGTAAGGCTCGCGCCGCCGACCAGCGCCCCATCGACATTGGCCGCAGCCAGCAGCATAGCCGCATTCTCCGCATTGACCGAGCCGCCATAGAGCAGCCGGACATTGTCGGCAGTAGCGCCAATCAAGCGGGCCAGTTTGGCGCGGATCGCGGCATGCATCGCAATCACATCGCCGACACTGGCCACCCGCCCGGTGCCGATTGCCCATACCGGTTCATAGGCAATCGACAGCCATGATCCGTCGGCATCGGCAGGCAGCGATCCAGCCAGCTGCGCCGTCACGATTTCCTCGGCAGCGCCCGCATCGCGCTGGGCAAGCGTTTCGCCGATACACAGGATGACGGCCAGGCCCTCGCGGTGCGCCGCCTCCGCCTTCGCCCTTGCATCGGCATCGGTCTCACCTTGATCAGCGCGGCGTTCGCTATGGCCGACAATGGTAAAAGTCGCCCCCGCCTCGCGCACCATCGCCGCAGAAACACAGCCGGTATGTGCACCGCTTGTCGCCTGATGCACGTCCTGGGCGCCGATCATCAGGCGCGGCACCAAAGCAGCCGCCGGCGCGATCAGCGTGGCTGGCAGCGCGATGCCGACATCGACATCGCCGGCGGAGCCTGCCGCGTCGGCGATCGCCGCAAGTTCGGCAAGCGCGGCAAGGTTGCCGTGCATCTTCCAGTTTCCAGCCACCAGCTTGCGCCGCATCCCGTTCCCTTCGCCAATGTCCCTCGACGTCTCGATAGCGGTGCTGCGGCGTCGCACAAGCTTGAAGCGACCGGCAACCGCCCCTAAAGCGTTGCGGCTCCGCCCCGCCAGCCATTCAAAGATCGGCCCTGTTTCGCATGCTCAGCTTCTTTCGCCGGATCATCAATTCCCGCACCGGGGTGATCGTGACCTTCATCGTCTTGGGCTTGATCGCGCTTGCCTTCGCTGCCGGCGATGTCACGGGGCTGAGCAATGGCGGCACGACCTCCGCCGCCGACGCCGCGACAGTGGGCGGTGCGCCAATAACGGTCGCTGATCTCGAGCGGCGTGTGCAGGATGAAATGCAGGCCTTTCGCCAGCAACAGCCAACGCTCGATATCGCCCAGTTCGTCAATGGCGGCGGTTTCGAGGGAACGCTGGAGCGGATGATCAACACGATCGCGCTCGAAAAATTCGCCAATGCCCAGGGAATGCGGGTATCGAAAAAGGTGGTCGACGGGCAGATTGCGAGCATTCCCGCGCTCCAAGGCCCGGACGGCAAATTCAGCCAGACGGTGTATGAACGCCTGCTCGCTCAACGCAAGCTGACCGACGCGCAGATACGGGTCGAGATCGCGCGTGGCATCCTGACCGAACAGCTGACCGCGCCGACGGTTGGCGCCAGCCAGGTGCCCGATCAGCTGGCGCTGCCCTATGCATCGCTGCTGCTTGAAAAGCGCGCCGGCGAACTGGGTTTCGTGCCGTATCGCGCGATGGGCGCTGGCGAAGTACCCAAGGATGCCGAACTGACGACTTTCTACACGCTCAATCGTGCGCGCTACACGATCCCGGAACGCCGCGTGATCCGCTATGCGCTGGTATCGCCCGAGCGGGTGAAGGAAGCCGCGACGCCCACCGATGCGGAGATCGCGGCTGCCTATCAACAACAAGCTGCCCGTTTTGCCGCGAGCGAGAAGCGCACGCTGTCGCAGGTCGTGGTCGGCGACAAGGCGGCGGCCGAGGCGCTGGCCGCGAAGGTGAAATCGGGCACGGCGATTGGCGCAGCGGCACAGGCGATTGGGCTTGATGCAGCCAAGATCGCAGGCGTCGATCGCAAGGCCTATAGCGACCAGACGTCTCCGGCGATCGCCGGCGCGGTGTTTGGCGCGGCGCGCGGCGCCGTGCTTGGCCCCTTGCAAGCACCGCTCGGCTGGGCGGTCGTTCAGGTCGATTCGATCGAGTTGGTCGCCGCCAAAACGCTTGCCCAGGCCCGTGCCGACCTTGCCAAGGAACTCGGCACCGAAAAAGCCGCAAGCGCCTTTGGCGATCTTCACGACAAGGTTGACGATGCGATCAGCAACAAGGCCACCTTTGCCGAGATCGTCGCCGATCAGAAACTCCAGCCAATCACAACGCCAGCGCTGCTCGCCGATGGCCGCAATGTCGATCAGCCGCAGACGCCGCCCGATCCGGCCCTCGGCCAGATCATCAAGGCGGGATTCGCCGCTGAAATGGGCGATGATCCGCAGTTGGTTGCCGCCGGCGCCGATGGCACTTTTGCCGTGGTGACGCTGGATCGCATCGTCCCGTCGATGGCGCCGCCCGCGGTTCAGCTGCGTGAGGTGTTGTTGCGCGATTTCACGGTCGATCGGGCCCGTCGGCGTGCGCGCATCGTCGCTACGCAGCTGGTTGCTGCGGTGAACCGGGGCGTGCCGCTTGCCAATGCCATCGCCCAGACCAAACTGACCCTTGCGCCAGTGCAAAAAGTGGCAACATCGCGTGCCAGCCTTGCTGCGAACCCCAATGGCGCCCCCCCGCCGCTCGCGCTGATGTTCAGCATGAAGGCAAAGACCGCCAAGCTGCTCGAAGCGCCCGAACAGGGTGGCTGGCTGATCGTTTATCTCGACCAGATCGAGTCAGCGGATGCCACGGGCAAGCCTGCCGTCATCAACGCCATGCGTGCCGATATGGGCAAGACGATCGGGCGTGAATATGTTCAGCAATTCTCCGCCGCCGTGCGTCGCCAGCTAGGCGTGACCAAGAATGATGCGGCGCTGGCCAAGGCGCGCAAGGATCTGCTCGGCCAGCCGGGGGCGCAACCCTGAGCGGGCAAGACGTCCAGGCAGTGGCGGCAGCACAGGCGGCGCTCGTGAGCGGACGCCCTGCGCTGTTGTGGCAGCGCCGGATCGCCGACACCGAAACGCCGGTTGCCGCAGCGCTCAAGCTAATCGAGCCGGGGCGTGGCGATTTCTTGCTCGAATCGGTTGAAGGCGGTGCAGTTCGCGGACGCCACAGCCTGATCGGCCTGGCGCCCGATCTGGTCTTCCGCGCCGAAGGAGCGGCAGCGGAGATCAACCGGCATTGGCTGGCCGATCGGGAAGCGTTCCAGCCCTGTCCCGCGCCGACGCTGGAGGCGCTGCGCGCGCTCGTCGCCGATTGCCTGATGGACGTGCCACCCGAGCTGCCGCGCGCGCTTGCCTGCCTGGTCGGCTATTTCGGCTATGAGACGGTGGGGCTGGTCGAGAAGCTCGATCGGCCGGCGGCGGACCCGCTTGGCCTGCCCGACATGATGTTCGTGCGGCCGACAATGGTGCTGATCTTCGATCGGCTGGCCGATGTGCTGTTCCTCGTCGCGCCGGTCTGGCCCGATGGCGCGCGCGACGCAAAGGCGATCGTGGCGGCAGCGATCGACCGGATCGAGGCTACCGCGGCCCGGCTCGCAACGGCGCCGCTGCCAGCGCCAATACAGGCCGTGCCCGAAGAGGTTTCGCTAACCCCCGTAATGGCGCCCGGCAAATATGGCGCGATGGTCGCACGGGCGAAGGCCTATATCGTCGCCGGCGACATCTTTCAGGTGGTGTTGGCGCAGCGCTTTACCCTGCCCTTCGCGTTGCCTGCATTCGAACTTTACCGGTCGCTCAGGCGGATCAATCCCTCGCCCTTCCTCTATCACCTCGATCTGCCTGGTTTCTCGCTCACTGGGTCGAGCCCGGAAATACTGGTGCGCGTGCGCGACGGCGAGATCACGATCCGCCCGATCGCCGGCACCCGACCGCGCGGGCGCACCGCGAGCGAGGATGAAGCCAACCGAGCCAGCCTGCTCGCCGATCCCAAGGAACGCGCTGAGCATCTGATGCTGCTCGATCTTGGCCGCAACGATACCGGCCGCGTGGCAGAAGCGGGCAGCGTGCGCGTAACCGACAGCTATATGGTCGAATTCTACAGCCATGTCATGCACATCGTCTCGAACGTGGTCGGCAGGCTATCCCCGCGCCACGATGCGATCGACGCGCTGTTCGCGGGCTTCCCCGCCGGCACGGTATCAGGCGCGCCAAAGGTGCGCGCGTGCCAGATCATCGCCGAGCTCGAACCCGAAAAACGTGGCGCCTATGCCGGCGGGGTCGGCTAGTTCTCCCCCGATGGATCGATGGATTCATGCATCGTCCTGCGCACCGCGGTCGTGAAGGACGGGACGATGCACGTGCAGGCGGGCGCGGGCATCGTCGCCGACAGCGATCCGGTATCCGAACAACGCGAATGCGAGGCGAAAGCCGGTGCATTGCTCGCCGCCGCGCGAGAGGCGATCAGCCGGGCGGGCGATGTGGGCTATGGGCAATAGACCGAGAATGTCGCAGAAATCGCCAATGCAAGAGCGGGGATCGGCACCAGTTGCACCGGATCAACCAGGAACGATCCCGATCCTGCGATATTCGACGGATCACCTGCCGCCGGAAGAGCGCTACAAGGCCTGGCTGTTGCGCGACTGGCCACGCAGCGATCCCACGTACCGGACCGAGCCAAGCGAACCGTTCAATACAATGTGGGAATCGGTGCAGCTGGGCGAGGTGATGTTCGTCTATACCGAAATTACCGCGATGCGGTGGGAACGCCGGCAGCAAGACATCAGATCGTCTGATTTCGATCCAATCATCGTCAACATGATGATCGACGGACTGGCGCAGGGCGATATGGACGGTCGGTCATTTTATGAACCGTCCGGAACGCTCCATTTTCATGATCTGGGCCGTCCCTCGCTTCATGTCTCAAGCGCGAGCAAAACCTATTCACTGGTCTTCCCGCGCCCCTTGGCACAGCAGCTATTCGGCCCGTTGCATGATCTGCACGGCATGGTCGTTCCAGCCGCCTCCGCCGGGATGCTGTTCGCGCTTGCCGAGGCTACCCGCCGCGCCCTGCCCCGACTCGACGTGATGGCTGCCGAACGGCTGCAGCGCGCTTTTGTCGAACTTGTTGCGATCGCGCTGGCCGAGCTTCGCCCATCGGCTGAACACCATATCCAATCGGAAAAGCTGTTCTTGCAGCGGGCGCATGAGGAAATCGACCGGCGGCTGGCAGAGGGCAAGATTACCACCGCCGAACTGTGCGAGGTGCTGGGCGTTACCCCGGCAAGGCTGTCTGCGGCGTTCCAGGCGGAGGGCGGAACGCATCGCTTCATCGCGCGCCGGCGGCTCGAGCGGGCCCGGGTGGCGCTGGCCGATATCGACCGCGCCGAGCCAATTGGCAACATCGCCCACCGCTTTGGTTTTTGCGATTCGTCGCACCTCGTGCGGTTGTTTCGCGCCAGCTTCGGCATGTCGCCGCGCGAATACCGCAACTTGGCAACGCTCAACCAAACCACCGTCGTTCCCGACTGAACAAGGACGGGCGGACGCGCGGGCATCATCGCCGCCATGCCGTCCAACCCGCGCCACGATCTGGCCGATTATCCTACTATTCGCTGTCGCTTATCCAATTGAGAGTGCGGATTGATGACCGACGTCATTCTGCATTGGTGAAGCGTCAACGAGTTCCCTTCCGAAAATGTTGATGCGCGATGTTTTTCGGGAGCATGATTGTGGCGACGTCGATTAGCCAGGCCGGTTTGCCGGTGTTTGTAAGGTTCGCCAGTGCAGCGGCAAATGACAGCGCGACATCGATCGACGGCTATGTTGCCGACATATCGCCGACCGGCTGTCGGGTCGAATTGAAAGATCCAATCATCGTCGGTCGTTACCTAAAGCTCGATATTGTCGGCATGCCCCCGGTGGCAGGATGGGTCGCTTGCCAGGAGGGCAATTCACACTGGGTGGATTTTGTCTGCCCGCTCGGTGAGCAGGCCAGTACCTGAATCGAGAGATCAGGCTCAAGGCACCCGCGCCGCGTCCTTCTTTGCCTCGGCGCGTTCGGCGCGCCATTGCTGGAGGAGCTTCACCGTGCAGCCATTCGCGCCCGACGCGCCGATCGTGTTGCAGGTATTGGGAAGGCCACCAGCCGCCTGGCCGACTTCGTCGAGAGTCGCGGCGCGGTTGACCCAGCTTTGCGCGGCGGGCGGGACTTTGCGGACTTCGCGCAGATCCTTGGGGATGCGGTAAGGTTGATCGAGCGGGGTGCAGACGACGATCTCGTCGCCTGTCGCGACCGGGCATTTGGAGCCTGGTTGAAGCAGGATGCTGCGGATGCGTGCGGGCGGCGTGCCGCTTTGCGCTGCATCCTGGACGGGCGTCTGCGCAGCTGCAATGCCGGGAAGCGCGATCAGCGCGGCAATCAACATCGGTCTCAGCATGGCGGCATCCCCACATTCGGCGGCTCTGATCTGCCATGTCGGGGCTTTCGCGCGGCTGAACAAGGGGCAAAGCCGTGCGCGCGCATTCGCTTGACCGCCCCTCTCGCGCTGATAGCGTGCGGCCCATGATCCGCATCCTCATCGCAGCGCTGATCGCGCTGATCGCCACGCCCGCTTTTGCAGGCCAGCTCCCCGCCGGCGCACCCGCGCAAAATCCACCGGCCAGCAAATGGCCCACCCGAGAGGGTGATTACACGATCCGCGATTTCACCTTCCGCACGGGCCAGAAATTGGCGGCGCTGCGAATCCATTACACGACGCTCGGCACACCGCACCGCGACAAGGCGGGCAGGATCGACAATGCGGTGATGGTGCTCCACGGCACTGGCGGCACGGGCAAGGCTTTCCTGGTACCGCAATTCGCCGATGAGCTTTACGGGGCAGGCGCGCCCTTCGACATCGCCAAGACCTTCGTCATCCTGCCCGACGGACTTGGCCATGGCGGCTCGTCAAAGCCCAGCGACGGGCTGAAAATGGCGTTTCCCAATTATGATTATGACGACATGGTCGCGGCGCACCACGAACTGCTGGTGAAGGGGCTCGGCGTCACCCGGCTGAAGGTCATCCTGGGCACCTCGATGGGGTGTATGCAGGCGTTTGTGTGGGGGGAGACCTATCCCGGCTTCGCCGAGCGGCTGGCGCCCTTTGCCTGCAATCCCGTGGCGCTGGCGGGGCGCAACCGGATGTGGCGAAAGATGGCGATCGACGCGATCAAGGCCGATCCAGCGTGGAATGGCGGCAATTACACCACACCGCCCGCCGCCGGCATTCGCACCGTCGCCGATCTGCTGATCATCGCTGGCCTGAACCCGATCGCAGCACAGGCGCAATTCCCGACCCGCGTCGCAACCGA
Source organism: Sphingomonadales bacterium (assembly GCA_038315875.1). GTDB lineage: Bacteria > Pseudomonadota > Alphaproteobacteria > Sphingomonadales > Sphingomonadaceae > Sphingomonas. The sequence continues at coordinate 19,293 of JBBQAG010000025.1, forward strand.
AGCGGCACTCGATGTCGCTTTTGCCCGGGCGATCAAGATCGATGCGAACGATGCGCTTTATTACATCGATGCCTCGCGCAATTATGATCCATCGGCCAATCTGGAGCGGATCACGGTGCCCGTGCTATGGATCAACTCTTCCGACGATTTCATCAATCCGCCCGATCTGGGATTGGCCGAAAAGGCGGTGACACGGATGCCCCGTGCGCGCTTCCGCCTGATCCCCGGCTCCGCCGAAACCCACGGCCACGGCACCCACACCTGGGCGGTCTTTTGGAAGGACGATCTCGCGAAGCTGCTCGCGATGCCGGCGGCGCCAATGCCTGCCGGGCTTTCCCCGGAAGCCAGCGCTCGCTAGGGGGCGGGGATGATCCTCGTCATCGACAATTATGACAGCTTCACCTGGAACCTTGTCCATTATCTGATGGAGCTGGGTGCAGAGGTGCAAGTGGTGCGCAACGATGCGCTGACCACAGCCGAGGCAATGGCAAGCAACGCCCATGCCTTCCTCATCTCGCCAGGGCCAAAGACGCCCGATGATGCAGGCATTTCGCTCGATCTGGTCGCGGCGTGTGCGGCGGCGGGCAAACCATTGCTCGGCGTGTGTCTTGGCCATCAGGCGATCGGCCAGCATTTCGGCGGGCGCGTGGTGCGCGGCGGGCTGATGCACGGCAAGACATCGCCGGTGAAGCATGATGGCAGCGGGGTGTTCGCCGGGCTCCCCTCCCCGTTCACCGCGACGCGTTATCACTCATTGATCGTCGAGGGCGGCGGCGATGATCTGATCGTAAACGCCACCGCCGATGATGGATCGGTGATGGGCTTCCGGCACGCCACGCTGCCGATCCACGGCGTCCAGTTCCACCCCGAAAGCATCGCCACCGAACATGGCCATGCCATGCTCGCCAATTTCATGGCGGTCGCCGGGTTGCAGGTAAAGGCGCTCGCGTGACGGTGGCGGTGCGACTGCCCGATACCGCTGCTCCGCTTGGGCGCGAGGCGGCAGCTCAGGCATTTGCCGATATTCTCGATGCGCGCACCAGCGAGGAATCGATCGCCGAGTTTCTGATCGGCCTCACCCGGCGCGGCGAAACCGCGACCGAGATCGCCGAGGCTGCGCGTGCGATGCGCGAACGGCTGATCCCGATCGAGGCCCCGGCGGGCGCAATCGACGTGTGCGGCACGGGCGGCGATGGGCATCATACCCTCAATGTATCGACCGCGGTGTCGCTCGTCGTGGCTGCGGCAGGCGTGCCGGTCGCCAAACATGGCAACCGCGCTGCATCGAGCAAGGCCGGCGCCGCCGACACGCTCGAAGCCCTGGGCCTCGACATGGACCGAGCGGGTATGCTTGCCGAGGCCAGCCTGCGCGATCTGGGCATCGCGTTTTTGTTCGCGGCCAATCATCACCCGGCGATGAAGCGGATCACCCCCATTCGCCGCAAGATCGGCCAGCGCACGATCTTCAACCTGATGGGCCCGCTGGCCAATCCAGCGCGCGTCTCGCGACAGTTGATCGGGATCGCCCGGCCCGATTATGCGCCTGTCTATGCAGCGGCCCTCGAGCAACTCGGCACCGAAGCGGCGGTCGTCGTTTCGGGCGAGGAGGGGCTCGACGAGCTCTCCGGCGCCGGACCGAGCATCGCCGTCAGCGTTGGCGCGTTTGCCATGCCACCACGCGTGTCGCCCGAAGACGCCGGGCTGTCACGTCACCCGATCAGCGCGATCAGGGGCGGCGACCCGGCGCACAATGCCGCGGCGCTGCGCCGCCTGCTCCTGGGGGAGGAAGGTGCGTACCGCGATGCCGTATTGCTCAATGCCGCTGCCTGCCTGATGCTCGCTGGGCGTGCCGCTGACCTGAGAGAGGGCGTCGAAGAAGCCCGCGAAGTGCTTGATAATGGGCTGGCCAACGCGCTGCTCGATTGCTGGATTGCCTATAAATGACGACGATCTTGGGACGCATCCTGGAAACGAAGCGCGCCGATGTGGCGGCGCGAAAAGCCTGCATCTCGCTTGCCGATATCGATGCCCAGATCGCCCGGCAGAGCCCGCCGCGCGGCTTTCGCGCCGCATTGGATGCCAAGGCAGTGAACGGGCCGGCATTGATCGCCGAGATCAAGAAGGCGAGCCCGTCAAAGGGACTGATCCGCGAGGATTTCGATCCGCCCGCGCATGCCATCGCCTATCAGGCAGGCGGCGCTGCGTGCCTTTCGGTATTGACCGACGAGCATTGGTTTCAAGGTGCCGACGCCTTTCTGGCCGCAGCGCGCGACGTGACGACGCTGCCCGTCATCCGCAAGGATTTCATGATCGATCCGTGGCAGGTGCCCGAATCGCGGGCGATTGGCGCCGATGCGATCTTGCTGATCGTCAGCGCGCTCGATGACGGCGCGATGGCCGAGATCGAGGCTGCTGCGATCGATTGCGGGATGGACGTGCTCGTCGAGGTGCATGATGCCCGCGAGCTCGAACGCGCATTGAAATTGAAATCGCGGCTGATCGGCGTCAACAACCGCGATCTGCATGATTTCACGGTTGATTTTCAGCGCACCTATGAACTGGTGGAAAAGGCACCAAAGGACTGCACGTTCGTCGCCGAAAGCGGCCTTTCGACGCGGGCGGACCTTGACGCGATGGCCGACCGAGGCGTGCGCTGTTTCCTGGTCGGCGAAGCGTTGATGCGCGCCGATGATATCGAGGCGGCGACGCGCGAGCTGCTCGGGTGAGCGGGCTGACGCATCTCGATGCCGGGGGCGCCGCACATATGGTCGATGTCGGTAACAAGGACGAGAGCAGCCGCGAGGCGATCGCGCGCGGACGGATTGATATGTCCCAAGAAGCGCTAACCGCGATCCGCGAAGGGACTGCAAAGAAGGGCGACGTAATTGCCGTCGCCCGGGTTGCCGGCATCATGGCGGCAAAGCGGACAAGCGACCTGATCCCGCTGTGCCACCACCTTCCCCTCACCCGCGTCGCGATCGATCTCGAACTCGACGATGCCGGCATTATCGCCACGGCGACCTGCGCTTGCACGGGCAAGACCGGGGTCGAGATGGAAGCACTCACCGCTGTGTCGATCGCGCTGCTGACGATCTATGACATGGCCAAGGCGATCGACAAGGCGATGACGATCGGCGAGGTGCGCCTGCTCAGCAAGATCGGCGGCAAATCGGGCGATTGGGCCGCGCCGCTCCCGCCGGCATGACGCTGATCGCCGTTGCCGATGCACAACAGCGGCTGATGGCGCTGGCCAGGCCCGTGTCGAGCGCGTTGCTGCCGATCGGCGAGGCGCATGGCCGCTGGGCCGCCGCTGACATAGGCGCCCTGCGCAGCCAGCCCTCGCATGATCTGTCGGCGATGGATGGTTATGCGATCCGGTTCGCCGATCTGCCGGGGCCGTTCAAGCTGATCGGCGAGAGTGCGGCGGGGCACCGCTTTGTCGGTCGGGTTGGTACGGGCGAAACGGTGCGGATCTTTACCGGCGCCGCGATCCCCGACGGTGCCGACACGGTAATGGTACAGGAAGAGGCGGCGCGAACGGGCGATCTTATCACCCTGCGTGGCGAGGGACCGCCCAAGGCCGGCGCCAACGTGCGGCGACAGGGGCTCGACTTTTCTGACGGCACGAATTTGATCGGCAAGGGCGACTGGCTGAGCGCGGCGCGGATTGCGCTGGCGGCCGCAGCGGGTCACGCGAGCTTGCCTGTCAATCGCACGATCCGCGTCGCGCTGGTCGCCACCGGCGACGAGCTCGTGCTGCCCGGCGCCGCGATTACGGGCGCGCAACTGCCCGAATCCAACGGCGTGATGCTCGCCGCAATCCTGCGCGATCTGCCGGTTGAGATCGACAATCACGGCATCCTGCCCGATCGCGTCGATATCCTGACGGCGCGTTTTGCCGCGATCGATGCCGATATTCTGGTTACCACCGGTGGCGCATCGGTGGGCGATCACGACCTGGTTCGCCCTGCGCTTGAAGCGGCTGGCGGCAGCATCGATTTCTGGCGCATTGCGGTACGGCCAGGCAAGCCAATGATGGCGGGCACGCTCGGCCAATCGCTGGTGCTTGGCCTGCCCGGCAACCCGGTCGCAGCGTTCGTCACCGCCCATCTGTTTCTGCGCCCGTTGATTGCGGCAATGGGCGGCGCGCGCGATCCGCTTCCCGCAACGCTGACCGCGCGTCTGGGCGCGCCGCTTGCCGCAAACGACGCTCGACAGGATTATCTGCGGGGCATGATGCATGACGGGCGAGTGATTGCTGCGCCCATACAAGACAGTTCGATGCTCAGCGTGCTCGCCGGCGCCCACTGCCTGATCGTGCGTGCACCCCACGCCGCCGCGGCACAATCGGGCGAATCGGTGCAGATCCTGCCGCTTGCTTGACTTCATCGGAACGGTTGCCTAAACGTTCGTCGTCTGTTCTGGACGGAGGAACATCATGCTTACGCGCAAGCAGCACGATCTTATTTGCTTCATCAATGATCGCCTTGGTGAGACCGGCGTTTCGCCGTCTTTCGAGGAGATGAAGGAGGCGCTCGATCTCAAATCGAAATCGGGCGTTCACCGGCTGATCAGCGCGTTAGAGGAGCGCAAGTTCATCCGTCGCCTGCCTAATCGCGCGCGCGCGCTTGAGGTATTGCGGATGCCCGATCGACCCGATGCAGGCCGCACGGCGCTGCCGAAGACGACGGCTGACGCGGGAAATGTGCGCTCGATGCCGCAACCGGCAAACGACGTGATCGAAATCCCGTTGCATGGGCGGATTGCCGCTGGTGTACCAATCGAGGCATTCGAGGATTCGGCGATGCTGGCGGTGCCGGCTGCCTTGCTCGGCAGTGGCGATCACTACGCGCTTGAAGTCGCCGGAGATTCAATGGTCGATGCCGGGATATTGGATGGCGATTATGCGCTCATCCGTCGTACCGATGTTGCCAGGGACGGGGAGATCGTCGTGGCGCTGATCGAGGACAGCGAAGCGACGCTCAAATATTTCCGTCGGGAGGGCGCGATGATCCGGCTCGATCCCGCCAACCGCGCTTACGATCCACAGCGTTACGATCCGCGCCAGGTGCGGGTGCAGGGAAAGCTTGCCGGGTTGCTCCGGCGTTACGACTGACGGCTATGAGCGGGGGATTGAGCCAGGGATGGCCGTCTCCCGCAACACGCACCGTTCGAGCCTCGCGCGTCACCAGACTGATCGCGATACCGCCAGTGCGATCCAGCATGGGCCGGTCGAGCTTGAGCCAGCGTGGCGTGCATCGACGCGGCAGGCGTCGGTCGCTGATCACGATATCGGCGGCGGCGCATGCGGCGATCAGGTCGGACGCATCGATTCGATAGGGGCTGCGGGTGGCGGCGATCCGCCACTGCCTTCCTCCGCTTTGCCGATCGACCAGGCATAGATCGCGGCTGCACCGTGCCTCTGCCTGATCGGACAGCAACAGCGGTTCGCCATCGACACCGCCATTTTCAGCCAGCATCGCCCGGTTATAATCGCCAGTCCGATCACGCAGCACGGCGATGGCATCGCCGCCAGTGCGGACCGCGAGGTGCCTGCCATCGCCGGTCACGAGCAGATCGGGCACCGGCAGGCTTGCGGCCCAAATCGCGCCGATGGCCAGCGGCAGCATGCCAAGGGCACGCCAGCGCGTTCGCCAAAGGCAGAGCCACAAGCCGCCTGCGACCATTGCGCCAAAAGCGTCGGCGGGCACCGTCGGCAAGGTAGCGACCGAGCCCGGCGCGTCAGCGACACGGTGTGCAATCCATAGCAACAGGCTGAGCGTTATTTCCACCAGCCACCAGAGCGGCGCGCCGATCCCTGCCAGATCGAACAACAGCGCCAGTGCCTCGACCGGCATCACCACAAAGGTCGTCAGCGGAATGGCAACGATATTGGCGATCGATCCATATAATCCCGACTTGTGGAAGTGGAACAGCGCGATTGGCGCAAGCGCCGCCTCCACAACGATTCCGGTAAGCAGCAGCGACAGCAATTGACGGCCAAAGCGGACGATCCAGCGCTCTTCATGCGAGCCGAAAAAGGCGCGTATCTGTGGTTGCTCGTGAAGCGCGATGATCGTTGCCACAGCGGCGAAGGACAGTTGGAAGCTCGGCCCCATCAGCGCCTCGGGCCAGCACAGCAGCACGATGATCGCGCCCACCGCCACCAGCCGCAGCGTGATTGCCTCTCGCCCAAGCGCAACCGCGGTCAGGACCATCAGTGCGGCGACGCACGACCTGACCGTTGGCACTTCGGCACCCGTCAGTAGCGTATACCCGATTGCGGCCGCCGCCCCTGCGCCTGCAGCCACCAGCGGCAGGCGGACGTGCAGTGCGAGCCAAGGGCTGATCGCGAGCAGGCGCAGCACCAGCAGCATCACCGCGCCGACCACGGCAGTGATGTGAAGGCCGCTGACCGACAGGAGATGCGCAAGGCCTGCGCGGCGCATCGCTTCCGCATCATCAATCGGGATTGCGCCCTGATCGCCGGTTGCGAGCGCTGCCGCGATCGCGCCCGGGCCGCCGGGGACGCTTGCCTGGATATGGGCAGACAGTCGTTCGCGCAGCCCCCCGCCCGTTTGCTGCCCTGGCTTCAAGAGTGTCACCGGCGCAAAGCCCCGCCCGGTCGCGCCGATCCGATCGAACCAGGCGACGCGGGCATAATCATAGGCGCCGGGAACGGCGGGCCCGGGCGGCGGTAACAGGCGCGCGCCGAGCCCGATCATCGCCCCGCGACCAAGCCCTGCGGGCACATCGGCCTGGGATAGATTGACGCGGATATGATCGGGCAGTGCGCCGGGCTTCGCCTGCCCGCTTTCATCGACAAGCCTGATCGGCGCCAGACGCAGCCGCACCAGTTCGCGCGCGGGCAGCGGCTCGATCCGTTCGACCCGAGCTTCGAACATCACGATCGCGGGGCGTGCCAGCACGGGTGCGGCGACGCGCTCCGCTCGCCACCAGATGAGCGCAAGCCCGATTGCAAAGGCAAGTGCGCCAATCGCTAGCGCGCGCGCGGCGCGGCCGCCAGTAAGACTGGTCACGCCTGCAGCAGCGACGCCCCCCGCGACCAACAGCGCAACCGTCCAGGACCGCTCATCGGGCAGCACGAACCAGGCGGCAATGCCAGCGCCAAGCATCACTGGCATCCATAAGAACAGCTGGTCTCGTTCCGCCTCAAGCCAAGTCTCAACGGCAGCCGACAGACGGGCAATGGGGAGAGCCGCCGCGATTTGAAGCGGCGCAAGGGCCATGCTAGAGGCGCGCGTGGCTGATCCGGCCATGTATCCGATAGTCTGGGAGCAGCCTCGCTTGGGCGCAAGTTCTGAAATCGATGCCAATGCGACGGGCGGGGCGAGTGACCTGCCGGTGGTGACGCGCTTCGCGCCGTCGCCCACTGGGTTTCTGCACATCGGTGGCGCGCGCACGGCGTTGTTCAACTGGCTGTTCGCGCGCGCCCAGGGCGGCAAATTCCTGCTGCGGATCGAGGATACCGATCGTGCACGCTCAACCCAACCGGCGATTGACGCGATCATCGACGGGATGCGCTGGCTTGGGCTCGATTGGGATGGCGACGCGATCTTCCAGTTCGCGCGTGCCGATAGGCATGCCGAGGTTGCCTATCAGCTGCTCGCTGCCGGCCACGCCTATAAATGCTACGCAACGTCTGAAGAACTCGCTGAACTGCGCGCGGCGCAACAGGCGGCCAAGCAGCCGATGCGCTATGATGGTCGCTGGCGTGATCGCGATCCAGCCGAGGCCCCTTCAGGCGCCCCCTTCGTCGTCAGGCTGAAAGCACCCAAGGAGGGCGCAACGACGATCCAGGACCGCGTCCAGGGTGAAGTGACCGTGCAGAATGCCGAGATCGACGATTTCGTGCTGTTGCGATCCGATGGCACGCCGACCTATATGCATGCCGTCGTCGTCGATGATCATGACATGAACGTCAGCCACGTAATTCGCGGCGACGATCATCTCAACAACGCTTTCCGCCAATTGCCGATCATGCGCGCGATGAATGCGATCGAAGGTGGTTGGCCCGATCCCGTCTATGCGCATGTGCCGATGATTCATGGATCGGATGGCGGCAAGCTCTCAAAGCGCCGCGGCGCGGTTGGCGTTGAGGCTTACCGTGATGAATTGGGCATCCTGCCCGAAGCACTCGACAACTATCTGCTCCGGCTTGGCTGGGGGCACGGCGATGATGAGATCATCTGCCGGGAACAGGCGGTAAAATGGTTCGATCTGTCGGGTGTCGGCAAGTCCCCTTCCAGGTTCGATCTGAAGAAGCTGGAGAATCTGAACGGTCACTATATCCGGCTCGCCGACGATGCCCGGCTGGCGGATCTCGTGGCCCAGCGGATGGACCCAGCGCCAGACGATCCGGGGCTTGCCCTGTTGCGCCGCAGCATGGCCGTTTTGAAGCCGCGCGCCGCCAATATCCTCGAACTCGCCGCTGGCGCCAGCTTCCTTTTTCGCACCCGCCCATTGACGATGGACGATGCTGCGGAGGCACTTTTGGAGGGCGCGGCACCGATGCTGTTGGCCAGCGTCCATGCAAGCCTTGACGCGCTTGACGGCTGGGATACGGAAGGTCTCGAAGCGGCGGTCAAGCAGGTCGCTGAGACGGCTGGCGTCAAACTAGGGGCCGTCGCCCAGCCACTTAGAGCGGCGCTGACAGGGAAGAAGACGTCGCCGGGGATTTTCGATGTGCTGCTGTTATTGGGGCGCGACGAAAGCCTTGGCCGGATTGCCGACCGGATGACCGTTTCGGCGTAATTGCGTGAAAGAGGAACGCGACGATGGACGATAGCGCAAAACTGAGCGTGGGCGGCAGCGATCACGAATATAAGGTCGTCTCCGGCAGTGTCGGCCCGCAGGTGATCGATATCCGCAAGCTCTATGCGCAAACCGGCCTGTTCACCTTCGATCCCGGTTTCACCTCCACCGCCAGCTGCGAATCGGGCCTGACCTATATCGACGGCGATGAAGGCGTCCTGCTTCATAGGGGCTATGCGATCGGGCAGCTCGCCGAGCAATCGAGCTTCATGGAAACATCCTATCTGCTGCTCAACGGTGAGCTGCCAAGCAAGGATGAACTCGACAAGTTCACCTACACAATTTCGCGCCACACGATGCTGCACGAACAGCTGATGCAATTTTATCGCGGGTTCCGGCGCGATGCGCATCCAATGGCGGTGATGTGCGGCGTGGTCGGCGCGCTGAGCGCTTTCTACCACGATTCAACCGATATCACCGATCCCTATCAGCGGATGGTCGCAAGCCACCGGCTGATCGCCAAGATGCCGACGATTGCGGCGGCGGCCTATAAATATTCGGTCGGACAGCCTTTTCTCTATCCCGACAACTCACTGTCATACACCGGCAATATCCTACGGATGACGTTTGGCGTGCCCGCTGAACCCTATGTCGTGAACCCGATCGTCGAAAAGGCGCTCGACCGGATATTCATCCTTCATGCCGATCACGAGCAGAATGCATCGACATCGACGGTACGGCTTGCGGGCTCGTCGGGCGCCAATCCGTTTGCCTGCATTGCTGCGGGCATCGCCTGTCTATGGGGCCCGGCGCATGGCGGCGCCAACGAAGCAGCGCTCAACATGCTGCGCGAAATCGGCACGCCGGCGCGCATTCCCGAATATATCGCGCGCGCAAAGGACAAGAATGATCCGTTCCGCCTGATGGGATTTGGCCACCG
>JBBQAG010000092.1:0-10118 GCA_038315875.1 Sphingomonadales bacterium
GTTCATGCTCGAAATCGACATCGATATCGGGCGGCTCGCGGCGTTCTTCGGAGACGAAGCGGGAGAATAGCAGATCATATTTCATCGGATCGACCGAGGTGATGCCGAGCAGGAAACACACCGCCGAATTGGCCGCAGAACCACGCCCCTGGCACAGGATCGGCGGTTTTTGTTCGCGCGCGAACCTGACGACATCGTGGACCGTCAGGAAATAATAGGCGTAATTGCAGCGGCGGATGAGCGGGAACTCCTCATCGATCAACGCCTGCATCCGCGCCGGAATCCCCTGCGGAAAGCGGGCGTGCGCCGCTTCTAGCACGATATGCTCGAGCCAGTCCTGCGGGGTCCAGCCGGGCGGTACGGGCTCATGGGGATATTCGTACCGCAGTTGATCGAGCGAGAATTCGATCCGTGATAGAAGCGCCAGTGATGCGTCAACCGATTCAGGATAACCCCTGAAAAGGCGCGCGATTTCTTCACTCGATTTCAGATAGCGCTCGGCATTGGCCTGCAAGCGGCGGCCGGCGGCGGCGATCGTCGTGCCTTCGCGAATGCAGGTGACGATATCGTGGAGCGGCCGCGCATCAGGGCCCGCATAGAGCACGTCATTGGTCGCGATCAGCGGCACGCCTAACCGCTTGGCGAGCATCGCCCGCTGCGCCAGCATCCGACGGTCGCGCCCCGAATAGGGCATCCGCGCCGCCAGCCAAACCCGCCCCGCCGCCGCCCTGATCAGCCAGCGCAGCCGGTCCTCGATGATCGCAGGGCCGGGGATCGGCCCCGGGCGATCGGCGGGGTCGAGCGCCACCGATTCAGCTGGATCAAAGCTCGTCTCGGGCATCACGATCAGCAGCAGATCGTCGAAATACGCCACGAGATCGCGCAAGCAGAGCAGGCAGCCACCTTTCTCTGCCCGCCTGTTGCCAATCGTCAGCAACCGGCACAACCGGCCCCAGCCGTGACGCGTCGCGGGATAGGCGACGATATCGGGCGTGCCATCGGCAAAGACGAGCCGCGCGCCGACGACAAGCCGGAAATCGATTGGCGCTAGGCCTGCCTCTTCAGCCTGTTCGCCCGCCTCGCGCAACGCGACATGCGCGCGCACCACGCCAGCCACGCTGTTGCGATCGGCAATGCCAAGCCCCGTCAGCCCCAGCGCCACCGCCTCACCCACCATATCACCGGGATGCGATGCCCCACGCAGGAACGAGTAATTGGTCGCTGAAACGAGTTCGGCGAACATTGTCAGAGCGATTGTTCACGCGGAGGCGCGGAGACGCGGAGAGAAGAAGGGGGTCGCGCAGAGGCGCAGAGGACGCAGAGGAAAGCTGGCTTGGCGCCATGCTGCCGCGAAGCAGCACAAGATTGATCGATTTGACCGCTTCGCGGTGTCGCATCCCCAATCGATACCCCTTTGCGCTCTCTGCGCCTCTGCGCGAACGAAAACTTCTTCTCCGCGCCTCCGCGCCTCCGCGTGAACCAAAATCGACACTGGCCGAATGAACAGTCGACCATCACGCGAACAACCCGTGCATATACCAGCCCGGACTGGCCTTTTCCGTCCCATAAAGCCCATGCCTGAAAATCCAGAAACGCCGCCCACGCGCATCCTCCACGCGGTAATAATCGCGCGTCAGCCCTATATTATCGTCGCGCTTCCACCATTCTGCCGCGATCCGCTCAGGCCCTTCGAAGCGCGTCACCTCGTGCAACGTGCGCCGCCAGCGAAAACGATGCGGTGGTCCATCGGGCACCTCGGCGATCACCTCGATCGTTTGTGGCGGATCGAACAGGTGGATGGGGCGCAACGGCGGCTCCCCGGCTTCGGGCACATCCCAACGCGCGGGATCGGGCGCGTCGATCGCGGGCAGGGCCAGCACCGATTGTTCGGGGATATGGCTGTCACGCGGCCGCATCCGGCGAAAGCGCCCCCGCCCCACCCTTGTGCTCAGCCGGTCGATCAGCGCCGCCAGCTCGCCGTCGGTCACCGCACCACCCTCAAGCTGCAGCTGGGTCGGCGCCATCGGCTCGAGCACGGGCAGTGCAAGTCTGATCAGATCGAAGCCGAAGCCTGGATCGATCGGATCGGCAAGCGAATCGAGCCGTTCGGCAAACAGGCGCATGACGGCTTTGGGATCGCGCAGCGGCAGGCTCGCCTCGACGCCGAGATCGATCGTCATCCCGTCGCTGCGATAGAAACGCGCCTGAAAACGCCGCCCGCCCTTGTGGCGTTCGAGCAGCACCGCCGCCGCCTCCGCCGCCAGTTCGCCAAGCATCTCAAGCGCATAATCGGTCCGCGCGATCGGTTCGGCAAAGCGGCGTTCGAACAGCAAGGCTGGTTCGGCGCGGCGCGGGGTGATGCGGCTATCCGATTTGCCAAGTATCCTTGCGAGCATATCGCTCGTCTCCGCGCCAAAGCGGGCGGCAAGCGGTGCGCTTGGCCGGCTTGCCAGATCGCCGATCGTCTTAAGCCCCGCCCGGCGCAGCGCCAGTTCGGTCTCATCGTCCACGCGGAGCGCCGCCACTGGCAGGCGCAGCACCGCCGCCTGTTGATCGGGCGCAGGCGCCGACTGATAGCGTGCGAGCGCCTGTGCTGCCTCAGGCGTGCGGGCAAGCGCGTGACGCGCGTTCAGTCCAGCCCGCGCCACCCACGCCTCGATCTCGTCGACCAGCGTCGCCTCGCCGCGCGCCGGCGCGCAGCCGGTAATGTCGAGCGTCAGCGCGTCCTCATCAAGCGCGACCATCGGCGTGAAGCGATCACAGGCATCGGCGATAGCTTCCAGCAGCAGCCGATCGGCGACCGGATCATGCTCGATCGCGATCAGATCGGGTGCGCGCGCCTGCGCATCCGCCAGGTTTAGTCCGGCAAGGCCAAGCGCGTGCGACGCCGCATCGACCGCAACGATCCGCATCGCCCCACGCTGTTTCGCAGTGAAAACCCGCGGGCCATCCGGCCTCCCCTCAACCGATTTCGGTTCACCCGATCGGCGCTCACCCAGCCGGCCTTCAACCAGCCTGCCGCCAGCCGTCCGCGCCACCCGATCCGCTGCGAGGAAAGGGAACCACAGCGCCAGAAAACGCCGGTTCGCAGAAAACTGCTTGGTCACGATTCCACTCCACTTGCCAGGCACGGTCGGCGGTACCGCCACGCTGGCGCAAAAGACTGACGGCAAGCGTCGGATAGCCCGGCGCCTGCGCCTCGAGCGGCGATGCGGCGGCTGCCGATACCGACCAGCGCGTTTGGGCGGCACTCGGCGTTGGCTCGGCATCGGCGCGCAGCATCAGTGCGGTAACGCCCGAGCTTTCCGCCGCCACCGCCAGCCGCCTGCTCGCCGTCAGATCGAGCGCGCGCGGCATCCGCCACAATTCGATGACCGCAACATCGACATCGGGGCAGCGCACCACTTCCGCCGCCACGCGCAGCAAGCCCAGCGCATCGTCCATTACGCCCAGCACCACCCGGCCGGGATCGAGCCCGAGTTCGGCAAGTCCCGGCGCATGCAGACAACCACCGCGCGCCTCCGCGCTTTTCTCACGCAGCCAGAATATGGTCGATTTTGGCCGCGCCAGAAGCGCCCCCAGCATCGCTGCAAAGCCGCCCGCGCTGCCACTATCATCAACAGATGCCGCGAAAATCTCATGCAATCGACCGCGCGTGATGCCCCCGCCGATCGCTGAATCGATGCCGGCATGCCCCGTCGGCACCAGCGCCGGTGTCGCCACCGCCCGCTGCCGCTCGACCGCCGCAATGCGCGCGCGGAGCAGTTTGATCTCACCCGAATCGGCCATCTATGTTCCTATTATGTTCTAAATCACGCCTGATCGGTGCCGAGTCAAGCTGGCTCTTTCACGGGGACCCGGTGAGGGCTAAGCCACCGCGATGACCCAGACGATTATCGCCGCGCTCCAGATCGGTGCAGACCCATCCGGCAAGGCGGCAACGCTCGCCAATATCCTCAGCCACGAAGCGGCAATCAAAGCGTCAGAGGCATCGCTGATCGTGATGCCGGAGGCGTTGCTGGGTGGTTACCCAAAGGGCGAGCGGTTCGGCACTCAGCTTGGCTATCGCCTGCCCGAAGGCCGCGCCGCCTTTGCCGATTATTTTGCCAATGCAGTAGATCTCGATGGCCCCGAAGTAGCGGCGCTAGCCGCGCTATCGTCGCGTACCAAGGCGACGATCGTGATCGGCGTCATAGAGCGGGCGGGATCGTCGCTTTATTGCACCGCGCTGTTCCTCGATCCCGAGCACGGCCTCGTCGCCAAGCACCGCAAGCTGATGCCGACTGGCACCGAACGGCTGATCTGGGCGCAGGGCGACGGATCGACGATGCCCGTGCTCGACACCCAATCCGGGCGGATCGGCGCCGCCATCTGCTGGGAAAATCACATGCCCCTGTTCCGCACGGCGATGTACGCCAAAGGCGTCGAGATCTGGTGTGCGCCAACGGTCGATGATCGCGATATCTGGCGATCATCGATGCGCCACATCGCGCATGAGGGGCGCTGCTTCGTGATCAGTGCATGCCAGGTCCAGCCGCCCCCCCGCGCCCTTGGCCGCACCGTGGAAGGGTGGCCCGATGATCGCCCGCTGATCGCTGGCGGATCGATGATCGTTGGCCCCTTGGGCAACATCATCGCCGCACCGCTTGAGCACGAAACCGGCCTAGTTTCAGCAACGATCGACCTGTCCGAAATCGTTCGCGCGCGCTATGATTTCGATGCTGTTGGTCATTACGCCCGCCCCGATATCTTCAGCCTGACGGTCGATGAAACACCCCGCCCCGGCGTCATCCGCCGCAACGCCAAACCGTCCCCGATAGCGAGCGGGGATGACTGACCAGCTCGGCGACCGGCGCTGATTACTGCAAAACTGGCTGGGGCGGCAGGATTCGAACCTGCGAATGGCGGCACCAAAAGCCGCTGCCTTACCACTTGGCGACGCCCCAGCAGGGAAACGTCAAAGCGATATTGACGGCAACCCAGAGAGCGGAGCCTTTAAGCAACGAAATCGGTGGTGAAAAGGGGAAAGCCTTCGCTCTTCGCCCGAACGACTCACCGCCCGCTTAGTCGATCCGCTCGACCCAGCCATGCGGATCGGTAGACGCACCGTGCTGGATGTCGATCAGCGCCCGGCGGAGGCGACCCGTCGTCTGCCCCGGGCCACCACTGCCGATCGTGAATTCGCTGTCGCCAAGCGTCATCCTGCCAATCGACGTGACCACTGCCGCAGTCCCGCAGGCAAATGCCTCACGCAGCCGACCGCTTTCTGCATCGGCGCGGCACTGATCGATCGCATAGGGCTCCTCGCGCACCGTCAGGCCCTGGTCTCGCGCCAGCTGGATCAGCGAATCACGGGTGATGCCGGCCAGGATGGTGCCGCCCAGCGGAGGCGTGGAGAGCGTGCCGTCATCAAACACGAAGAAGATGTTCATGCCGCCGAGTTCCTCGATCCAGCGGCGCTCCACCGCGTCAAGGAACAGCACCTGATCATGACCACGCCGGGTCGCCTCGGCCTGCGCCATCAGGCTGGCCGCGTAATTCCCGCCGCATTTGGCAGCGCCCGTGCCACCCGGCGCCGCGCGGGTGTATTCCTGCGACACCCACAACGAGACGGCTGGGCTCTCGCCCTTGAAATAGGCGCCAACAGACGAGGCGATGATCGCAAAGAGATATTCAGCCGACGGCTTCACGCCCAGGAACACTTCGCTCGCGATCATGAACGGACGCAGATAGAGCGCACCGCCGTCGATCGCTGGAATCCAGTCGCGCTCGGCGCGCACTAGCCGGCGGCACGATTCGAGAAACAATGGCTCGGGGAGCGAGACCATCGCCATCCGCGCAGCCGAGGCATTGAAGCGCCGGGCATTCGCATCGGGCCGAAACAGCGCGGTGCCGCCGTCGACAAGGCGATACGCCTTCATCCCTTCGAATATTTCCTGGGCATAATGCAGCACCGAAGAAGCCAGGTCCATCTGAACCGGGGCGCGCGGGCCGAGCTGGGCATCGTACCAACCCTGCCCCTCACGATACCGGATCGTGACCATATTATCGGTAAAGACGCGCCCGAATCCGGGATTTTCCAGCCGGCGCGACCGCTCAGCCACATCCACCGGCGACGGGTTGTCGATCACCGCGAAGCTAAGGTCGGCGTCGCTGTGTTGCGTGCGGCTTTCGAGCATCGTTCTCACTGCCATGATATTTTCGGGGCTTGAACCCCTCTATGGAAGGCGGCAAACTCGGTCAACATGGCTGCCGCAACCCCTTCTGCATCGGCGCTGTTCCTGCGTGAAGCCGAGGTGCGACGTGGCATGGAACTGCTCTATTTCGGCTATAGTCACCTGACCCGCAGTGCCGATCCGGGTCTTGCTGCGCAGGGATTGGGCCGGGCCCACCACCGCGCCCTTTATTTCATTGCCCGCCAGCCGGGCCTCACCGTCAGTGAATTGCTGGCTTTACTGGCGATCACCAAGCAGTCGCTCGGGCGGGTGTTGAGCGATCTGACCGAGCAGGGGCTGGTCGAGGCGCGGCCAGGCGATCGCGATCGGCGCCAGCGCCTGTTGCGACTGACCGAGGCCGGCGGATCGCTAGAAGCAAGCCTGTTCGAATCGTTCAGATCGAAACTCGCGGCTGCCTATGCGAGCGCGGGCCAAGGCGCCGTCGGGGGCTTCTGGGCAGTGCTCGAGGGCCTGATCCCCGAAGAGGAACGCGCCCGCATCGCGCTGCTTGGCGACTGATGAGCGCCGGGCTGCGTCGGGCATGTCTATTGTCTGATCATTGCGAGGTTTTCTGCGACCTTATCGCGCTTCAGCGGCCATCTCGCGATTACGCTGCTCGGTCGCGGCCAGCGTTCGAAGGACGAGCGCCGCAATCGCATCGTCGCTGTCGAGCACGTTCAACCCCGCTCGCGTCGATCCGCCTGGGCTGGCGACTCGATCGGCGAGCACTGCTGGTGACACATCCGCGGCCAAAGCGAGCATCGCTGCGCCTTCGACCGTCGCTAGCGCAAGGCGTTCGGCTTGATCGATTGGGAGGCCAAGCGCGGCCCCGCCCCGCGCCAGCGCATCGATGAAGCGATAGAGAAATGCCGGGCCACTCCCCGCCAGCGCCATCACCAGATCGCATGAAGCCGGATCGGCGATCCATTCCACATGACCGAGCGGCGCCATCAGGGTTTCGACGGCTTGTGCCGCCCCCTTCTGCGCCGTTGACGAGCTGAGCACCACCACGCCCTTGCCAATGCCCACCGCCAGATTGGGCATCGCGCGGACGATGGTTCCGGCTTGAAAACGCCGCGCGATTGCCTCTTCCTCGACCCCGGCAAGGATCGAAATCAATACCGGCACGCCGGCGATCCGCTCCGCCCAGCGATCGGCCACGGCATCGATCTGTTGGGGTTTCATCGCCAGCAGCACTGCATCGGGCAACGGCCCATCGGGCAACACGCTGGCTTGGCGCACGCCGTCCGGCACCTCCCGCATTTCGACGTCGACGATATCGACTCCATCGGGCGCGATCGTCCCGGCCTCGATCCATCGCCGAAGCATCGCCCCGCCCATATTGCCGCAGCCGATCAGCCAGATTCGGCGGATCGCCTCAGCATCGCGCCCATCAAGGCTCACGCTTCGCCCTGGGTCTCGGTAAGCGCGGCGGCGAGCGCTTCCTTGGGGCTCTTGCCGCCCCACATCACGAACTGGAACACGGGGTAGAAGCGCTCGCATTCGTCGATCGCCGATTCAACAAGCAATTCGGCTGCAGCCAGCGACAATGTCCCGCCATCGCCGGAATCGATCATCGCTGCATGGCGGTAGAGCAGGATGCCGCTAGACGACCACAGTTCGAAATGGCCGACCCACAGCTGTTCGTTGACTAGGCCGATCGCCTCATAAATCGCGACCCGGCGCTCATCGGTCACGCGGATGTCTGGAAAGGCGAGGAACTGCAGCACGCTGTCCTCCTCGCGCCACAGCGCGCGGAGTTCATATTCGGTCCAGCTGCCCTTTACATGGGCGACGACCTCCTCATCCTGCCGTTCATGCTGCCAGCCATGCGCGGCATAATAGCTTTCGAGCATGTCGATTGGCGCTGCATCGTCGCGCTCATCATCGGTTTCGTGAAGCTTCAATGGTCGGTCCCTGGATGATCGGTCCCTGAGTGATCGGCTCTTGTGAGATCGGCTCTTGCAAACAGGGTCCCGCCCAATGGGTGCCAAGATGCCCGGCACCCGGCAAGGGGCGGCACGGTCTGAGCGCGCAGAAAGCTGTGGAAAAGCAAATTGCGCGGCGAGCGCGTCAGGCGTTGCCGACCGATTTCTTGGTGGTCTTGGCCGCAGGGGCCGGCGCAGCTTCGAGCTTGTCGAGGCGCGCACGCAGCGCATCGGCGTCATCGCGTGCGGCTGCCGCCATCGCCTTGACCGCCTCAAATTCGTCGCGCGAGACGAAATCGAGCCCGCCGATCCATTCCTTGGCGTGCGCCCGCGCGCTCGATTCGGCCTCGCGGCCCATGCCGGCAAGCGTGCCTGCGGCGCCGTTCACGAATTTGGCGAAATCGTCGAACAGCCGGTTTTCGGATTGCATGATGTGTTCCCTAACAGCTCAACCGATTATTTGGGTGCTCGTCTGCGACGGCACAAGGGTTTCGGCATTGGGATTGAGATCGCCGATCTGGAAGGTGAGATATCCGGCAAAGACGATCCAGCAGAGATAGGGCAGCAACAGCAACGCCGCGCCGATGCGAATTCGATAAAAGGCAATCGCGGTCGCCAGCGTCAGCACGAACATCGCGACCAGCACGATCAGCGACCAAAAAATCTGGTGCGCGCCAAAGAAGATCGGCGTCCAGATCAGATTGGCGACCATTTGCGCTGCAAACAGCGCCAGCGCCGGGCCTCGCAGCGTCGATCCGCGCGCGTGGATTATCATCGCCAGCGCCAGGCCGATCAAGACATAGATGATGCTCCACGCGACTGGAAACGCCCAGTCCGGCGGGGTCAGCTCGGGCTTGGTGAGCGCTGCATACCAGCGGTTCTCCGCACCCACTGGCACGCTTCTCGCCGATGTGAAGCCCAGCAGCAGGATGAACGGCACGGTCACCACCGCCCAGCGCAAGAACGCCAGCCTCAATTGCTGTTTAGACGCGATTTCCCGCACGCAAACCCCTTCTCTACAACGTGCTAAATCGCTGCTGCGACCCCATTCGCAGCCGCCCCCGGAACGCCCTGCACCTTAGCCTAGTCGATATCGACCCAGACGCAAAGATTCTCCGGCTCTGAAACTTTTAGAGCCTGAAGTTGACAGTTTTCAGTCGTTGCGGCGGGCGGCGAGCAAAAATTCGACATTTCCCTCAGGCCCAGTGATCGGACTGGGGGTAATCCCGGCGACTTGCCACCCGCGTTCTTCGAACCAGGCAGCAGCAGCAGCACATACCCGCTGATGCACGTCCGGGTCCCGCACCACGCCACCCTTGCCGACCTCGCCGCGGCCAGCCTCGAACTGGGGCTTGACGAGCACCAGCGCACGGGCAGGCGTTCGCGCGAAGCCCAGCGGCACCTCCAGCACCTTTGCCAGCGCGATGAAGCTTGCGTCGCACACGATCAGGTCTATCGGCTCGGGGATATGGGCCGGCGTCAGCACGCGCGCGCTGGTCTGTTCATGAACGATCACACGCTCATCCTGCCGCAGCTTCCAGGCAAGCTGGTTGGTGCCGCTATCGACCGCATAGACGCGCGACGCGCCCCGGCTCAGCAGCACATCGGTGAAGCCGCCAGTCGAGGAACCGACATCGATCGCCACTGCCCCGTCGACCGCCCAGCCAAAATGATCGAGCCCGTGGGCAAGCTTGATCCCGCCGCGCGAAACCCAGGGATGATCGCGCCCCTTCACCTCGATCACGGCATCCTCGGCCACGGTCTGGCCGGGCTTGTCGATTTTGCGTGTCCCGACGAATACCAGCCCCGCCATGATCAGCGCCTGCGCCCGCGTGCGGCTTTCGGCGAGCCCGCGATCGACGAGCAGCTGATCGATGCGCGCTTTGAGCATGATCCGGGCTACGCCCTCGCTTCTCCGAC
The DNA here is from genome assembly GCA_038315875.1 of Sphingomonadales bacterium. Taxonomy (GTDB): domain Bacteria; phylum Pseudomonadota; class Alphaproteobacteria; order Sphingomonadales; family Sphingomonadaceae; genus Sphingomonas. The sequence continues at coordinate 10,064 of JBBQAG010000092.1, forward strand.
GGTGCCTTGGTTCCATCTGAGTGCTTTGAGGACGGCGTGGGTGATGGCGTCGGCG
>JBBQAG010000068.1:0-13381 GCA_038315875.1 Sphingomonadales bacterium
GCCCAACACGGCGGCGAGCGCTTCGATCGTGGTGCGGATGACGTTGTTATAGGGGTCTTGCTCGGTCAGGCTCACACCGCTGGTCTGGCAATGCGTGCGCAGCATTTTGGAGCGTTCGTCCTTTGCCCCCAGTTCCGTCATCACCCGGTGCCAAAGCGTGCGCGCGGCGCGCAACTTGGCGATTTCCATGAAGAAATTCATGCCGATCGCGAAAAAGAAGCTCAGCCGCCCGGCAAACGCATCGAGATCGAGGCCCGTCGCCATCGCCGCTTTCGCATATTCGCGGCCATCGGCGATCGTGAAGGCAAGCTCCTGCACCTGCGTCGCGCCGGCTTCCTGCATATGATAGCCGCTGATCGAGATACTGTTGAATTTGGGCATATTGGCTGAAGTATAGGCGATGATGTCCGCGATGATCCGCATGCTCGGCGCCGGCGGATAGATATAGGTGTTGCGGACCATGAACTCCTTCAGGATATCGTTCTGAATGGTGCCGTCCAACGCCGCGATCGGCACGCCCTGTTCTTCGCCCGCGACAATGAAAAAAGCGAGGATCGGGATGACGGCGCCGTTCATCGTCATGCTCACCGACATCTTGTCGAGCGGGATGCCATCGAACAGGATCTTCATGTCCTCGACGGTATCGATCGCGACGCCCGCCTTGCCGACATCGCCGGTCACGCGCGGATGATCGCTGTCATAGCCGCGGTGCGTCGCCAGATCGAAGGCCACCGACAGCCCCTTCTGCCCGGCGGCCAGATTGCGCCTGTAAAAAGCGTTCGATTCCTCGGCGGTCGAAAAGCCGGCATATTGCCTGATCGTCCAGGCGCGGCCGGCATACATGCTGGCGCGGACCCCGCGCGTGAACGGCGCAAAGCCCGGCAGGCCGGGGTCTTCAGTCACATCGGCAGCGGTGTAGAGCGGCTTGACCGCGATCCCTTCGGGCGTGTGCCAATCGAGATCGGCACCCTTGGTTTCCTTGGCGGCGAGCGCCTGCCAATCGTCGAGCGTTGGCCCGGCTGTGAGTTCGTCAGTCATGACGATCCTCTTAGACCGTTCGCACCAAGCGCGTCACGCCCCCCTGAACACCGGCTTGCGCTTTTGCAGGAAGCTGATCGCCGCCTCCATTGCATCACCGCTCTCGCCCGCCAGCGCCTGTCGTTCGGCTTCGGAAGCAAGCGCGGTCGCATAATCATGTTCGAGCGCGGTCGCGAGGCCCTGCCGCATCAGCCCAAGCGCCAGCGTTGGCCCAGCGGCGAGGCGGGTGGCAAGCGCCAACGCTTCGTCGATCAGCGCTTCGTCGGCGACGGCCTTGTAGATCAGCCCCCAGTCGGCCGCCTTTGCAGCGGGGATGCGCTCGCCAAGCAGCATCATCTCGGTTGCGCGCGCCTTGCCGACCAACCGCGTCAGCATCCATGAGGCACCGCCATCGGGCACCAGCCCGATATTGACGAACGCCTGCAGGAAATAGGCGGATTCGCCAGCGATGCAGAAATCGGCGGCAAGCGCCAGGCTGCAGCCAATGCCCGCCGCCGGCCCCTTGACCGCGCTGACAATCGGGACGCCCAATTTTGCGACCTTCTGCATCACTGGATTATAGCTTGTCGTCAGCGCGTTTTGCGCGCGCTGCCCGCCCGAGACATCGCTTGCGCCGCCGCGCCCGGCAAGATCGGCACCCGAACAAAAAGCGCGACCCTCGCCCTTGATGAGCACCGCGCGCGCGCTGCCGAGATTGTCCAGCGCTTGCCCGATCTCGTCGAACATCTGCGGCGGTGCGGCATTGAGGCGATCAGGGCGGTTGAGCGTGATGACCAGAACATCGCCGGCACGATCGGTGCGGATCATCTCATAGGCCATCGCCGCATCGTCCCGTTGTAACGTGGCGGAATTGCCCGATCGTTCCGTGCCCGTCATATCTCGATCAATGCCCCTGCGCCAGCGTCGGCGTTTCCATAATCTCGGTCAGCACGCCGCCCATGTCCTTGGGGTGAACAAAGAAGATCAGCGTACCATGCGCGCCGATCCGCGGCTCGCCGAGTATCTTTGCGCCCTTGGCCTCGAACCACGCTTTGGCTGCATGAATGTCGGGCACTTCATAGCAGATGTGGTGCTGTCCCCCGGCAGGGTTTTTGGCGAGGAAGCCGTGGATCGGCGATGCCTCGCCCAAGGGCTCGATCAGTTCGATCTGCGGGCCTCCCGGCGTATCGACGAAGCACACCTTCACGCCTTGCGCGGGAAGATCGAACGGCGTGTGGATGGTGGTTGCGCCGAGCACGTCGCGGTAGAGCGCGATCGATGCCTCGATCGAGGGTGTTGCGACGCCGATATGGTTGAGGCGGCCGAGTTTCATTTGTTACCCCGCATAGCGACAACGCTGCCATCGTTCGCCGTCTTCCGAGAACTTGTCTTCACCGACCTTCGTGATCCGAGCAGTGACCGGCGGCAGATCCTGGGGTGAGAACGTCGTAGCATCGTCTTCAGCAAGGTCGGGCGCGCTCTTCCTATTTATGTAGGAGATGGACGAACCGTCCAGCGAATAGCGCCCCTGAGATGCGCCATCTTCGTAGGAGCCATTTCGGAAGAATCGAATGATAACGTCCGTTTCACAAGTATCCGTTGCACGCAGCGACACGTCCTCTGGTCGCCACGTTCCAACAAGCCACTTCCGATTGACCGGCGAGTTGCCCTCGTCCGTCCGAGCACTTTTCGGCCGATCTAGGGAAGCGGTAGGCGGTAATAAGCCGTCTACGCCAACGGGTCGGAGACTTGAAAAATCATCGGGGCGAAACGACGCGCGGTGCTGCCCGAAGACGCCTTGCCGAAATCTCGACAGCGACCCGTAAAGGGCCTTCTGCTGCTTTTCGATTTCGTAGGCCGATGCGTTTTTGCTAGCGTATTTGAACCTTATAGCAGTTTGAACGGCGAGGTTGAGCGGTATTGACTGTTCGAGCAGCCGCTTTTCCATCTGGAGAAAGCGCACCCTTTCATCGCGTACCTTTTGTTCGTCTGCCAATTGAAGCGCCATTCCGGCGCCTCCCGCTTGATAAAGATATGCCTGTCCCTGGCCCTTGGCCTCGACCGCTTCCACCGCCGTCAAGCTGGCGGTCTTGATCTCGAGCCTGATCGTCGGCACCTCGTTCAAGGCATCGGTAGCTAAAGCTTGCGTAAGCTCGAGTTTTTCGGAAGCCTCATGGCGCGCTCTTTCGGCAGCCTGTTGCCTGGCCTCGCTTAAAGACCCATTGCTCGGGCTATTCGCGGCAGAGTCCTGACCGCCGGGTGAGCAGCCCGCCGCCAAACATACAGCGAAGAGTGCTATACTAAAGCGGAATATTATCATGCTTCTTCCACGGGTTCTCCAGCACCTTCCCCCGCAGTTTCCGCAGCCCAAGCGCCACGCGGCGCCGGGTCGAGTGCGGCTGGATCACTTCGTCGATAAAGCCCTTGCTCGCCGCCACGAACGGGTTGGCGAAGCGCGCCTCATATTCCGCGGTGCGTGCGGCGATCTCCTCCGGCGTCTTGCCGCGAAAGATGATCTCGACCGCGCCCTTTGCGCCCATCACCGCGATTTCGGCGGTGGGCCAGGCATAGTTCAGATCGCCGCGAAGGTGCTTTGAGGCCATCACGTCATAGGCGCCGCCATAGGCTTTGCGCGTGATGACGGTGATCTTGGGCACCGTCGCTTCGGCATAGGCGAAGAGTAATTTCGCGCCGTGCTTGATGATGCCGTTATGCTCCTGCGATGTGCCGGGAAGGAAGCCCGGCACGTCGACGAAGGTCACGATCGGGATATCGAAGGCATCGCAGAAGCGCACAAACCGCGCAGCTTTCTTCGATGAGTTGATGTCGAGGCAACCCGCCAGCACCATCGGCTGATTGGCGACGACGCCGATAGTGCGCCCCTCGATCCGCCCGAAGCCGACGATGATGTTGCCCGCATGGGCTGGCTGCACCTCGAAGAAATCGCCCTCATCGACGGTCTTCCGGATCAGTTCGTGCATGTCATAGGGCTGATTGGCATTGGCCGGGATCAGCGCGTCGAGGCTTTCCTCGAGACGATCCCACGGATCCGCTGTCGGGCGTTCGGGCGGGGCATCGCGGTTCGAGGCGGGGAGGAAATCGATAAAGTCGCGCGCCGCGAGCAGTGCCTCGATATCGTCCTCGAATGCCAGATCGGCGACCGAGCTTTTGGTGGTGTGGGTAATCGCGCCGCCGAGTTCCTCCTGCGTCACCACCTCGTTGGTGACGGTCTTCACGACATCAGGGCCAGTGACGAACATATAGCTCGAATCCTTCACCATGAAGATGAAGTCAGTCATCGCCGGGGAATAGACCGCCCCGCCGGCGCATGGCCCCATGATGAGGCTCAGCTGCGGCACCACGCCCGAGGCGAGCACGTTGCGCTGGAACACCTCGGCATAGCCGCCAAGGCTGGCAACGCCTTCCTGAATCCGCGCACCGCCCGAATCGTTGAGGCCGATGACAGGCGCGCCGACCTTCATCGCCATATCCATCACCTTGCAGATTTTCTGCGCGTGGCGCTCGGAAAGCGAGCCGCCGAAGACCGTGAAATCCTGCGAGAACACGAACACAAGTCGGCCGTTGATCGTCCCCGATCCAGTGACGACGCCGTCGCCGGGAATGATCTGATCGGCCATGCCGAAATCGACGCAATTATGCTCGACATACATGTCGAGTTCCTCGAACGAGCCGAAATCGAGCAGCACGTCGAGCCGTTCGCGCGCGGTGAGCTTGCCCTTGGCATGCTGGGCGGCGATCCGCTTTTCACCCCCACCCATCCGCGCGGCAGCGCGCTTCGCCTCAAGCCTGTCGACGATAGTTTCCATGCGCGCATCCCCTGTGGCGGTCGGCCCCCTCTTTTTCGGGAAACGCGACAAAGCGCAAGCCGCGCGGGCGCCCTAGACTTTCACAAGCCCCAGATCGATCAGGCTGCGCGCGGTATCGACGATGGTATCAGCGGCGGGGCGGGGCACCCATGCTAGCACGTCCCGGGCATGGTCCGATGGGGTGATCCGCCGCTTGCCCAGCTCGCCCGTCACCATCTTGAGCGCCGGATCGAACAGGCTGGCGAATTGCAGCACGAAATCGGGCAGCCCGCGTGTCGGCACCTTGCGCGCCTCGGTGCCAAGCCGATCGCGGAGCACAGCGGCGACTTCCTTCATCATCATGAAGGGCCCAGAGGCGATGAAGCGTTCGCCGTCTACCCCGTCTGCCGTCAGCGCGCACACATGCAGATCGGCGACATCGCGGACATCGACCACACCGAAGCCGAAATCGGGGAGCCCCGGCAGCGATCCCGACAGCAGCCGGGTGACGATCTCGATCGATCCCGAATAATCGCCGCTCAGCACTGGCCCAAGCACGGCGGCAGGATTGACCGAGCAATATTCCATCGTCCCGCCCTCGGCCGACATCCAGTCGCGGGCGGCGCGCTCGGCAAGCGTCTTTGATTTGGCATAGGGATTGACTTGCGGGCCGTTGACATCGGTCCAGTCGGCTTCGGTGTAGGTGCCGATCTTCCTGCCATGCCCATAAGCGATTGCCGCGACCGACGAGGTCATCACCACGCGGGTCACGCCGGCTTGCTTGGCGAATCGCAGGGCGCGAAGCGCGCCTTCGCGGGCGGGCACGATCAGATCATCCTCATGCTTGACCGCGCCGGTGGGCAACGGCGAGGCAACATGGACGACGTGGCTGCACCCCGCCACGGCTTCGGCCCAGCCGGCATCATTGAGCAGATCGGCGGCGAAGAAGCGCAGCTTGTCGGCAGGGACGGCGAGCGCGGCGCGAACCTCTGCCTCGCGCTTGAGCGACCGGATCGTGGTGTTGACCATCCAGCCTTGTGCCACCAGCTGCTGGATCACGAAGCCGCCGATATAGCCGCTGCCGCCCGTCACCAGAACATTGCCTGCCATTTGCCGATCCTCTCGAAGTCACTGCCAATGCGTTTTACATTGAAACTAATTTGCGGCCAAGCAAAACCGATCGCGCCCGCCAATCCGAATAGCCTTGCCGCCCCGGTGCTACCTGCTGCACAAGGCTGGCCATGTGCGAAGATCATCTTGTCGCCATGCAGCCATCGGATGATGACCGCCCCTGGCCACAGCAGGGGCGCGAGCGGATCATCATCGCCGCGCCCGTTGCGATTGCGGGCACTGGCCAATCGACGGGCGAGCACGAGGCGCTGGCGCGGCTGAGCCCGCAGACCGTGATGATGATGGGGGATAATCCTGCCCTTCCCCGGATGCCCGAGGCGCCCACGCTGCTCGATTTCTTCCGCTGCCGGGTGACGGGCATCACCGAGCGCCATCTGCTGAGTTCTGCCAGCCGGGCGATGGCCGACGGCCATGACGAGAAGATCGTGCTTGCCTGCCTGCTCCACGATATTTCGAACGCCTGCCTGATCCGCGGCGATCATGGTTATTGGGGCGCGCAGATGATCGCTCCCTATGTCGATCCCGACATCGCCTTTGCCGTCCAATATCACCAGGCGCTGCGTTACTATGCCGATGAAAGCGTTGGCTATGTCTATCCCGAAAGCTATCATCGTTTCTTTGGCGAGGATTTCGTACCGCACGAGTATATCCGTCGCGACGCCGAATATGCGCGGGCGCATCGCTGGTATATGAGCGCACGGATCGTGACGATGAACGATCTCTATTTCTTCGATGAGACCGATGACTATCCCAACGTCGATCAATTCACCGACATCATCGGCCGGCATTTCAGGCAACCCGCCGAGGGGCTAGGCTTTGACGGATCGCCCACCGCCCATATGTGGCGAACGATGATCTGGCCCAATAATTTCCTTTAAGGAGGGCGACATTTGAGCGATCAGCAACTCTATCCGGTTCCGGCAGACTGGGCCACGAAGGCGCGGGTGGATGCGGCCGGATATGAACGGCTCCATGGCCGGAGCCTTGCCGATCCGGGGAGTTTCTGGCTCGACCAAGCGCGCAGGCTCGATTGGATCAAACGCCCCGAGATCGCCGGTGACTGGTCGTTTGCCGAAAAGGATTTCCACATCAGCTGGTTCGCCGACGGCAAGCTGAACGTTTCCGCCAACTGTATCGACCGGCATTTGCCGAAACGTGGCGATCAAACCGCGCTGATCTGGGAACCCGATCCGCCGCACGAGGACCCGCGCCGCTTCACCTATCGCCAGCTCCATGCCGAAGTGAGCCGTTTCGCCAATGTGCTGAAGGCCGAAGGCGTCGCCAAGGGCGACCGCGTGACGATCTATATGCCGATGATCCCCGAGGCGGCCTTTGCGATCCTTGCTTGCGCCCGGATCGGGGCGATCCATTCGGTGGTGTTCGGCGGCTTTTCAGCCGAGGCGCTCGCCGGGCGGATCACCGATTGCGATTCAAAGATCGTCATCACTGCCGACGAGGGCCGGCGCGGCGGCAAGATAATCCCACTGAAAAGCGCCGTCGACGCTGCTGCACATCACGCACCGGCGCTGCAAAAGGTGATCGTCGTCAAGGCAACCGGTGGCGAGGTGGCGATGCACCCCGGTCGCGACATCTGGTATCACGAGGCGGCTGCCGGGGTTTCGGGCGACTGCCCGCCCACCCCCGTCTGCGCCGAAGACCCGCTATTCATCCTTTATACCAGCGGGTCGACGGGCAAGCCCAAGGGGGTGCTTCATTCGAGCGGCGGCTATCTGCTCTGGGCCAGCCTGACGCACGAGCTGTGCTTCGATTATCGCCCCGGCACCGTCTGGTGGTGCGCCGCCGACATCGGCTGGGTGACGGGGCATAGCTATATTCTTTATGGCCCGCTCGCCAACGGCGCCACCACATTGATGTATGAAGGGCTGCCCAACTGGCCCGATGCCAGCCGAATCTGGCAGATCGTCGATCGGCACCAGGTCCACACGATCTTCACTGCCCCCACGGCGCTGCGTGCGCTGATGAAGGAGGGGGACGGCTTCGTGAAGGCGACATCGCGTGCGTCGCTCAAGCTGCTCGGCACGGTGGGCGAACCAATCAATCCAGAAGCGTGGCGCTGGTATCATGATGTCATTGGCGATGGCCGTTGCCCGATCATCGACACCTGGTGGCAAACCGAGACAGGCGGCGCGATGATCGCCCCGCTGCCCGGCGCGACGGCGCTGAAACCGGGCAGCGCGACCAGGCCGCTGCCGGGAGTCGATCCGCAGATCGTCGATGCCGAGGGGCAGGTGCTGGCGGGGGCAGCCGAGGGCAATCTCGTCATCGCGCGGAGCTGGCCGGGGCAGATGCGCACGCTATGGGGTGATCACGCGCGCTTCTTCGACACCTATTTCACGACTTATCCCGGCAAATATTTCACCGGCGATGGATGCCGGCGCGATGAAGACGGCTATTACTGGATTACCGGCCGGGTCGACGATGTGATCAACGTCAGTGGCCACCGGATGGGCACAGCCGAGGTCGAGAGCGCGCTCGTGCTCCATCCAAAGGTCGCCGAAGCGGCGGTCGTCGGCATGCCGCACGATATCAAAGGCCAGGGCATTTACGCCTATGTGACGCTCAACGCCGGCGAGGCGGCATCGGATGATCTGCGCACCGAGCTGCGCCACTGGGTGCGCACCGAAATCGGACCCATCGCAACCCCGGACAAGCTGCAGTTCGCCCCCGGTCTGCCCAAGACGCGCAGTGGCAAGATCATGCGCCGCATCCTGCGCAAGATCGCCGAGGGAGATACGAGCGCGCTTGGCGATACCAGCACGCTCGCGGATCCGGCTGTCGTCGATGATCTAGTTGCCAACCGCGTCGACTGAGCGCTATAGCACAGCAATACACTAAAAGAGAGGTCTATCATGCGTTCTACAATTCTCGCCCGCCTTGCGGTGGCAACCGCCGTGCTCGCAATCTCGGCGCCCGCTTTGGCGCGACCAGCCACCGACGCGCCGAAATACGGCACGTTCGGGATCGATCTGTCGACGGAGGATGCCAGCATCAAGCCTGGCGATGATTTCTGGACCTTCGCCAATGGCGGTTGGGCGAAACGCACTGCGATCCCTGCCGACAAGACTTCGGTCGGCTATGCCAATATCCTCAGCGATGAAGCGGAAGCCAATGTCCGCCTGATCCTCGACGACATGGCCAAGAACCCCGGCCAATATGGCGCGACCGGCAAGCAGGTTGGCGATTTTTACGCGAGCTGGATGGACGAGGCAGGAATCGAGGCAAGGGGCACCGCGCCGCTGAAGCCGTATCTTGCGAAGATCGATGCCGTGACCGACCTGAAGGGTTTGCAGACGCTGTTCGCGAGCGTCGGCTATGAGGCGCCAATTGGGCTCGGCACGATCCCCGATCTCGCCGATCCAACGCGCTACACCGCTGCCACCGGGCAGGGCGGGCTCAGCATGCCGCGTGATTATTATCTCAACCCCGGCGAGAAATATGACGGCTATCGCAAGGCTTATCGCGCCTATATCGAGCAGATACTGACGCTGACCGGGGTAACCGGTGCCGCCACGAAGGCGGATACGATCCTCGCGCTCGAAACCGCGATGGCCAAGGACCAATGGTCGCCAGAGCAAAGCCGCGATATCGCCAAGCTCAACGATCCCGAGGATTTGGCCGGCCTGACGAAGAAAGCGCCCGAATTCGATTGGGCGCTGATGCTCAAGACCGCCGGGCTCGATGCATCGCCCAAGGTGCTGATGACGCAGAACACCGCGATTGCCGCGATGGGCAAGATCATGGTCGCGACGCCGCTTTCGGTTTGGAAGGACTATCTGACCTTCCATTTCGTCAGCGACAATGCGCCCTATCTGCCCAAGGCATTCGATACTGCGCGCTTCGACTTCTTCTCGAAGAAGCTTGCCGGCGTCGAGCAACAGCGCGATCGCTGGAAGCGCGGTGTGCAGCAGACCAACGGCGCGCTCGGTGAAGCCGTGGGCGCGCTTTACGTCGCCAAATATTTCCCGCCGGCGGCCCAAGCCCAGATGAGCGAGCTGATCGAAAATCTGCGCGGCGCCTATCAGGAGCGGATCGCTGGATCGACCTGGATGGATGAGGCGACCCGCAAGGCCGCACTTGTCAAACTCGCCGCCTTTGAGCCGCGGATCGGGCATCCCGATAAATATATCGATTATTCGAGCTTCAAGGTGGTTCGCGGCGATCCGATCGGCAATGCGCAACGGTCGGCCGAGTTCTCGCATCAGCTCGATCTGCAGCGTTTCCCCAAGCCGGTCGATCGCAGCCTGTGGGGCATGACGCCGCAGACGGTGAACGCTTATTATAATCCGCTCGCCAACCAGATCACCTTCCCGGCGGCGATCCTGCAGCCACCCTATTTCGATCCCAGGGCCGATCCCGCAGTGAATTACGGCGCGATCGGCGCGATCATCGGGCATGAGATGGGGCATGGTTTCGATGATCAAGGCAGCCAGTTCGGCCCGAGCGGCAAGTTCGAGAATTGGTGGACGCCTGCCGCCAAGACCGCCTTCACCACGCGCACCAGCGCTCTTGCAGCGCAATATGACGGGTATGAGCCGCTGCCTGGCACGCACATCAACGGCAAACTGACGCTTGGTGAAAATATCGGCGATCTTGGTGGGATCGAGGCCGCCTATGCAGCCTATCATCGCTATCAGTCCAAGCACGGCGCTGCCCCGGTGATCGGCGGACTCACTGGTGATCAGCGCTTCTTCCTCGCCTATGCGCAGGCGTGGCAGGCAAAGTTCCGCGAAGACACGGCGCGGCAACGGCTGGCAGTCGATCCGCACAGCCCGGCTTATTACCGCGTCAACGGCATCGTCCGTAACGTCGATGCCTGGTATGCCGCGTTCAAGGTACAGCCCGACGACAAGCTGTACCTGCCGCCCGAGAAGCGCGTCCATATCTGGTAATCGACCTTCATTGCGCCCATGCTGCTCTCTCTGGGGAGAAGTAGCATGGGCGACATGACGATCCGGCCGCTGGCCGAGCATTGCGGCGCGGAAATCACGGGCATCGACGCGCGATCGATTGACGAGGCGGGCTTTGCCGCGATCCGCCAGACATTGGCCGAGCGCGGCGTGGTGCTGCTGCGCGATCAGCAATTCTCGCCCGAGGATCATATCGATTTTGCCCGGCGCTGGGGCGAGATCGACGTCAATAATTACTTCCCGGCAAATGGCGGCTATCCCGAGATCGCCGAGGTGCGAAAGGCCGAGACGCAGTTCGTCAACATCGGCGGCGGCTGGCACACCGATCACAGCTATGATCCAGTGCCGGCGATGGGATCGATCCTGGTCGCGCGCGAGCTGCCTCCAGTCGGCGGCGATACGCTGTTCGCGAGCCTGGGCGCTGCCTATGAGTCGCTTTCTGAAGGATTGAAGACGACGCTTGATGGATTGCGCGCAGTCCATTCCGCCGATCACATCTATGGCCCCGACGGCATCTATTCAAAGACCGATCAGGCCGCCGACCTGAAGGGGCAGGATGTCCGCGCCAATGCCGTCCACCCAGCGATCATCCGCCACCCGGTAAGCGGCCGTCGCATCCTCTACGTCAATCCCGCCTTCACGCTGCATTTCGAAGGCTGGACCCGCGAGGAGAGCGCGCCGCTGCTGCAATATCTCTATGGGGTTGCGATGCGTGAGGAATTCCACTGCAGGCTCAACTGGCAACCCGGATCGGTCGCGATCTGGGACAATCGCTCCACCTGGCATTTGGCGATGAACGACTATCACGGCCACCGTCGGCTAATGCACCGGATCACGATCTCGGGCGTGCCGCTGCACGGAGGGAAATCGATTTGAAGAAATTGCTCACGATCGCTGCTTTGGCGCTTCTCTCCCTTCCCATGACCGGCTGCGTGATGGCGGTGCGCCACCTGGCCAAGGAGGCCAATCGATCGGGCATTCAGGACAGGGGCAACAAGCGTTTTCCGATTGGCAGTTCGGCGCAGGCCGCACGAACGACGCTGACCGCCGAAGGCTATCGCTGCCTCGATCTCGCCGCGGAGGCGAAGGTGAAGGCGCATGTCAGCTGCTGGCAAGGCCACCGCACCAATTTCGCGGAAAAGTTTCTCGTCGGGGGCAATTGGCGGTGGGACCTGTATGATCAGGACGACAAGCTGACAAAGTTGCACATATCATCGGCGCGCCACGGCATGAAACGGCGCCAGCGCGCAAACAGCACGGACGTTGCCCCGCAGCCGACTGCTCAACCAGCCACGACCGTTTCGGCGCCAAGCAGCTAACTGGGAAGATTTGGTGGACAGGGCTGGATTCGAACCAGCGTACGCTTGCACGGGCAGATTTACAGTCTGCTGCCTTTAACCACTCGGCCACCTGTCCATCCGGGCCGCTCAAAAAGCGAGGCGGTCCAATGCCCATCGCGCGCGCGGCTGTCAACGCCGGCTTGCGCGTTTGCCCGCCGCCGCATACCGCAGCGCAAGGACGGCAACAGGTTGAGTTGGGGTAACGGGCATGCGTCGATTGAGATATCTTGCAGCGGCGTCGCTGCTCACCGCAACTCCCGTGCTGGCGCAGACGGTCGATCGCGGCACGGTAAACCGCGTGATCGCGGAAGGGATTGATCACAGCCAGGTAATGGAGACCGCAGAATATCTGACCGACGTGATCGGCCCGCGGATGACCAATTCGCCAGCAATGCGCAAGGCGGAAGCCTGGACGCAGGACAAGTTCCGCGAATGGGGCCTCGCCAATGTTCACAAGGAAGGCTTTGACTTCGGCAGGGGCTGGTCGATCGAGCGATCGAGCGTGCGGATGATTACTCCGCGCGCGATTCAGCTGACGGCGATCCCCGTTGCCTGGACGCCTGCGACCAACGGGGAGATCAGCGCACCCGTCATTGTCGCGCCGATGTTGAAAATGCGCGATCTCGACAAATGGCGTGGCAAGCTGGCGGGCAAGATCGTGCTGGTGTCCAGACCGGGCAACGGTTCAGAACCCAAGGACGCGGCCTTCAAGCGCTATTCAAGCGAGGATCTGACCAAGCTCGATAGTTTCGAACAGCCACGCTACGAACCCGAGGTGACGCCAAGGTTCGTCAAGCGGATCGAATTTCTCGCCAAGCTCGATGCGTTCCTGAAGGCCGAGGGTGCGGTCGCTTGGACAACGATGTCCTATCGCGACGGCAAACTGCTCCACGGCGAGGGATATCAGTTCGCCAAGGGTGGATCGCCCATGCTGCCGGGAGTTGAAATCGCCGCAGAGGATTATCGCCGTCTCGCACGGCTCGCCAAAGCGGGCATCAATCCGACGCTCGAAATCGATAGCCTCGTTCATTATGAGGACGGCGATTCCAAGGCCTACAACATCGTTGCGGAAATCCCCGGCAGCGACCCCAAGGCGGGCTATGTAATGGCCGGCGCGCATCTCGATAGCTGGGTGGCGGGCGACGGCGCTGCCGACAAT
>JBBQAG010000066.1:0-14192 GCA_038315875.1 Sphingomonadales bacterium
AGGCTTTTTCCCGTGGTTTGAGGTTCTTAAGGGCAACATCGGTGAGCATACCGACCTCCTCTACGCAAAATACCGTCAGGCGATTTTCGGCCATTTTCACCGACATTATCGCTTGATTTACAATGGTTTAGTGCGGAAAAAATACCGTCACTGGCTTCAATACCTCTGACGGTATCGCTGGATTGGGCCAAGTGCAAGTTTGCCGGATACCGTCACGCATGACGCCAGGGCCAACCGCTGCTCCGCGATTGACCCCGATAGATAACGTGAGATAATCTTTTTATTTCAATGTGTTGATGGTTCAATACCGATTGATCGCGATAGCCAAAAATGGCCCCGAATCATTCCCACTCGATCGTGCCGGGCGGCTTGCTCGTATAGTCGTAGGTCACCCGGTTGATGCCGCGTACTTCGTTGACCAGCCGGGTCGCGACGCGGGGCAGGAAACCGCCGGGGAATTCAAATGCCTGTGCAGTCATCCCATCGGTCGAGGTCACCGCCCGCAGCGCCAACACATTGTCATAGGTGCGCCCATCGCCCATCACGCCGACGCTGCGGACAGGCAACAGCACCGCAAATGCCTGCCAGATCGCATCGTACAGGCCGGCGTTACGGATTTCCTCGAGATAGATCGCATCGGCCTTGCGCAGGATGTCGCAGCGTTCCCGCGTCACCTCGCCGGGGATGCGGATCGCAAGACCCGGCCCCGGAAAGGGATGCCGCCCAACAAAGATATCGGGCAAGCCAAGCTCGCGACCGAGCGCGCGGACCTCGTCCTTGAACAATTCGCGCAAAGGCTCGACAAGCTCCATGTTCATCCGCTCGGGCAAGCCGCCGACATTGTGGTGGCTCTTGATCGTTACCGAAGGCCCGCCCGTGAAGCTCACGCTTTCGATCACGTCAGGGTAGAGCGTACCCTGCGCCAGGAACTGTGCGCCGCCGATCTTCTTTGCTTCCGCCTCGAACACCTCGATAAAGGTCGCGCCAATGAACTTGCGCTTGGCCTCTGGATCGGTGACGCCGGCAAGGCCGCTGAGGAACAGGGTCTCGGCATTCACATGCACCAGCGGGATATTATAATGATCGCGGAACAGGCCGACGACCTGCTCGGCCTCGCCAGCGCGCATGAGGCCGTGGTCGACGAACACGCAGGTCAGCTGTTCGCCGATCGCTTCGTGGATCAGCACCGCCGCCACTGCCGAGTCAACCCCGCCCGAAAGCCCGCAGATCACCCTGCCCCCATTTTTGCCAACGCCGACCTGCGCGCGAATTTCGTCGATCTTGGTCTGGCGGAACTCGGCCATCGTCCAGTCGCCAGTCAATCCGCACACATGGCGCGCGAAATTGGCGATCAGCTTGCCGCCATCGGGGGTGTGGACGACCTCGGGGTGAAATTGCATCGCATAATATTGCCGCGCATCGTCGGCGATGACCGCAAAGGGCGCGCCGGGGCTGGTGGCGACGGTGCGAAAACCGGGGGCAAGGCTGGTCACCTTGTCGCCGTGGCTCATCCACACCTGGTGAGTTTCGCCTTCTGTCCACAGCCCGTTGAACAGGCCGCAGCCATCGGCGACTTCGATGAAGGCATG
Organism: Sphingomonadales bacterium; assembly: GCA_038315875.1. Lineage (GTDB taxonomy): Bacteria > Pseudomonadota > Alphaproteobacteria > Sphingomonadales > Sphingomonadaceae > Sphingomonas. Next base: position 1,590 of record JBBQAG010000066.1, read on the forward strand.
GCCGAATTCGCCCGAATCGCCGAGCGTCACGTCGCCGCCCAATTGCGCCATCATCGTCTGCTGGCCGTAACAGATGCCGAGCACTGGGACGCCGCTATCGAAGATCACGTCCGGCGCGCGCGGGCTGTTCGCGTCGAGCACGGATGCCGGGCTGCCCGACAGGATCACGCCCCGGGGCGCCATTCGCGCAAACGCGTCGGCGGCGGCATTGAACGGCGCGATCTCCGAATAGACCCCCGCCTCGCGCACGCGCCGCGCGATGAGCTGCGTCACCTGGCTGCCGAAATCGACGATGAGGATGGACTCGGGGTGCTGGTTCATGCCGCCAGATAGAGGCTAGCAGCCGCCAACGCCAGACACTGGCTGCCGATCAGCTCTTCTTGCCGCCATTGCCGACCCGGGGCGCCGGCGCCTCCACGGTCATCCCCGTCCATCTCGCCGCGAATGCCCAAAGATCGGCGGCCTCGTCGATGATCTTGGCCACTGGCTTGCCGCTGCCGTGCCCCGCACGCGTCTCGATTCGCACAAGATGCGGCCTTGGGCCGATATCAGCCGCCTGGATCGCGGCGGTGTATTTGAAGGTATGGCCAGGCACGACGCGATCGTCGGTATCCGCTGTCGTCGCCAGGATCGCGGGATAGTCGCGTCCTGCCTGCACATTGTGATAGGGCGAATAGGCATAGAGCGTCTTGAAATCGGCTTCCTTCGAAGGATAGCCATAATCATCGACCCAATAGCGCCCGGCGGTGAACTTGTCGAAGCGCAGCATATCCATCACGCCGACCGCAGGCAGCGCGGCGGCAAACAGATCAGGCCGCTGATTGACGACCGCGCCAATCAGCAGGCCGCCATTCGATCCGCCCTGGATTGCCAGCTTGTCCTTCGATGTCACCTTCTGCGCGATCAGATATTCGCCCGCCGCGATGAAATCGTCGAACACATTCTGCTTGTTGGCGAGGCGCCCGGCATCGTGCCACGCCTTGCCATATTCGCCGCCGCCCCGAATGTTGGCGACCGCGAGCACCCCGCCCTGCTCCATCCAAGCCAGCCGCGTCGCCGAAAAGCCAGGCGGGACCGAAACGTTGAACCCGCCATAAGCATAGAGCAATGTCGGCGCCGGCCCCTTGGGCAAATCCTTGCGGTGGACGACGAACATCGGCACGCGCGTGCCATCCTTCGATTTGTAGAATTTTTGTTCGACGACATAGGCAGAAGGATCGAAATCGACCTTGGGGCTGGCCCATAGCTCCGCCTTGTTGGTTTTCACGTCATAGCGATAGATGCTGGTCGGCGTTGCAAAGCTGGTGAAGGCGAAGAAGGTTTCGGTATCGCCCACATCGCCGCCAAAGCCGCTCGCGGTGCCGATGCCGGGGAGTGGCACCTTGCCGAGCGACTTGCCGTTCAGGTCAAAGCGCCGAACCTCGGTCTTCACATCGGCGAGGTAGGATGCCAGCAGCACGCCGCCGATAATGCTGGCGCCCTCCAGCGTTGCCTTGTCCTCGCGCACGATCTCGCGGATCGCCGGATTGGCCTCCGCCAGATCCATCGCCACGATCCGGAGCCGCGGCGCATCCTTGTTGGTCGTCCAGTAGAACATGCTGCCGATATTGCCGGCGAGCGACCATTCATGGTCGAGCCCCGGAATGATCGCGCGGACCTTTGCGCCCGGTGTCGCCAGATCGAGCACGCTCATTGCGTAACGATTATCCGTGCCTTCGGTCGTGGTGATCACCAGCCAGCGCCCGTCATCGGTCACCTGCGCGATATGGCCATAGCGCGGGTGATCTGGCGTCGCATGGATCAGCACATCATCGGCCTGCTTGGTGCCGATCCGGTGGAGAAACACCTTCTGGTTTTCGTTGAGCGCCTGAAATTTCTCCCCCGCCGCAGGCGCCGGAAACGCCGAATAGTAAAAGCCCGATCCGTCCTTGGCCCAGGCGAGCCCGGAAAACTTCACCCATTCGATGCTATCGGGCAACAACTTGCCAGTCGCGACATCGGCCACCTTGATCGTTCGCCAGTCGGTGCCGCCATCCTGGATGGTATACAGCATCCGCGTGCCGTCTTCCGAAGGCACCCATTCGCCTAGTGCGGTCGCGCCGTCCTTCGACCAGCTATTGGGATCGATCAGCGGCGAGCCCTTGCCCTCGGCATCGCTCTTCGCGCCGGCGGCCACGACAAACATCGTGGCCTGGTTCTGCAATCCAGAATTGTGATTGTAGAAATACTGCCCGCCCTTCTTCACCGGGATGCCGAATCGCTCGTAATCATAAAGCTGCGTCATCCGCGCCTTGAAGATGTCGCGGCCCGGCAGCGTATCCAGATAGGCATTGGTCACCGCATTTTCGGCATCGACCCAGTGGCGAACCGATTCGTCCTTGCGGACGTCATTCTCAAGCCAGCGATAGGGATCGGCGACCTTGATGCCGAACTGATCGTCGACAACGTCGACGCGCCGGGTTTGCGGATAGCTAATCTTGGCGGGCATCCTGGTCGAAACCTCCGGGGCGTTGTTGGGCGTGGCAAGGCTTGCGGTGGGCAGCGCCAACAGGATCAGCGGGAAAGCGACGCGCATCGAAACAGGCTCCGGGAAAAGCAAAAGGAGCCGCACCCTATTCAGGCGCGGCTCCTTTCTCAACATCCATCGATGGGCATCGATCGCGCGCCTTCAGGCGGCCTGATCATAATCCTCATCGCCCATCACCGGGCCCGAATCCTGGCCCTTTGCGGCAACGTCGCGGTCGACGAATTCGATGATCGCCATTGGTGCTGCATCGGAGCCGCGCGGGCCCATCTTGATGATCCGGGTATAGCCGCCATTGCGGTCCGCATAACGCCCAGCCAGCGCGTCGAACAGCTTGGCGAGCTGGGCCTCGTCGAGCAGCCGCGCATGCGCGAGACGGCGGTTCGAAAGCCCACCCTTCTTCGCCAGCGTGATCAGCTTTTCGACATAGGGCCGCAATTCCTTGGCCTTGGCGACGGTCGTCGTGATCTGTTCGTGTTTGATGAGCGCTGCCGACATGTTGCGGAACAGAGCTGTGCGGTGGGCCGAGGTCCGCGAGAGTTTACGACCGCCTACGCGATGGCGCATGATTTCATCCTTCGTTCGTTAAGGAGCCGCGCGGGATTTCTCCCCAGGTACTCCAGAGCAGGTGGCGACGGCGGGCCACCTTCCTAATCCGTCATCCCGGCGCAGGCCGGGATCCACTATTCCACCAGCGCTATCGGCGCGGTGGATCCCGGCATATGCCGGGATGACGACTTATGGGATGAGCCGCAGGCTCAGCCCATAATCTCCTGTTCGAGCTTCTTGGCCATTTCCTCGATATTCTCAGGCGGCCAGCCCGGGATTTCCATGCCGAGGCGCAAGCCCATGCTCGACAACACTTCCTTGATCTCGTTGAGCGACTTGCGACCGAAATTCGGGGTCCGCAGCATCTCCGCCTCGGTCTTCTGGACCAGATCGCCGATGTAGATGATGTTGTCGTTCTTCAGGCAGTTGGCCGACCGCACCGACAGCTCGAGCTCGTCGACCTTCTTGAGCAGATAACGGTTGATCTGCTGGGCATCGCCGGAAATCTCGCCGCCAGAAGCCGGCGCCGCAACGCCGACCGGCGCCGAGCGCACCATCGCCGATTCGTCGAAGTGGACGAACAGCGCGAGCTGGTCCTGAAGGATCCGGCCCGCATAGGCGACTGCATCATCGGGGGTGACGGTGCCGTCGGTCTCGACGGTCAGCGTCAGCTTGTCATAATCGAGCTCCTGCCCGACGCGGGTATTCTCAACCTTGTAGCTCACCTGACGAACAGGCGAGTACAACGCATCGACCGGGATCAGCCCGATCGGCGCATCGGCCGGGCGATTGGCGATGGCGGGAACATAGCCCTTCCCGACATCGGCAGTCAGTTCCATGTTCAGCGTCGCGCCGTCATCGAGATGACAGATCACGAGGCTGGGGATGAGCACTTCGATATCGCCCGAAACCGCGATATCGCCCGCGGTCACTTCACCCGGGCCAGTCGCCGAAAGCTGGAGCCGCTTCGGCCCTTCGCCCTGCATGCGCAGTGCGATCTGCTTCACGTTGAGCACGATATCGGTCACGTCCTCGCGGACGCCTGCCAGCGACGAGAATTCGTGGAGCACATTCTCGATCTTGATCGAGGTGACAGCGGCACCCTGCAGCGACGACAGCAGCACGCGGCGCAGCGCGTTGCCAAGCGTCAGGCCAAAGCCCCGCTCGAGCGGCTCGGCGATGAAAGTCGCCTTGCGCTTGGTATCGCCACCAACCTTGCGTTCAAGGCTGCTGGGCTTCTTCAGTTCCTGCCAGTTCTTTGCGTTCACGGACATGGGCTTCCCCTTGGTTTTGGGCGGGAGCTAGGGCTGGCTCCGGCCGGTGGGAGACTGAATCGGCGCAGCGCGATCAACCGCGCGCCGAGCAGCCAAAATCAGACGCGACGACGCTTCGAAGGGCGAACGCCGTTATGCGGGATCGACGTAACATCCCGGATCGAGGTGATCTGGAAGCCAACGGCCTGCAGCGCGCGCAGTGCCGATTCGCGACCCGAACCCGGGCCCTTCACTTCAACTTCGAGCGTCCGCACACCGTGTTCGGCGGCCTTGCGGCCAGCGTCCTCGGCGGCAACCTGGGCGGCATAAGGGGTCGATTTGCGCGATCCCTTGAATCCCATCGTCCCCGCCGACGACCACGAAATCGCGTTGCCCTGGGCATCGGTGATCGTAATCATCGTGTTGTTGAAGCTGGCGTTCACATGCGCGACGCCAGAGGAGATATTCTTGCGCTCGCGCCGACGGATGCGCTGAGGTTCGCGTGCCATAGTGAAAATCCTGACCTAATCTTAAGCTGCTGAAGAGAAAAAGCGCTGGGAGGCCCCTGCTTACTTTTTCTTGCCGGCAATCGGCTTGGCCTTGCCCTTGCGGGTGCGCGCATTGGTGTGCGAGCGCTGGCCGCGAACGGGAAGCCCCTTGCGGTGGCGAAGCCCACGATAGCAGGCCAGATCCATCAGCCGCTTGATGTTGATCGAGGTCTGACGGCGAAGATCGCCCTCAACCATGTGATCGGCATCGATCGTCTCGCGAATCTGCAGCACTTCCTGATCGGTCAGATCCTGGACGCGACGCTCGGGCGCAATACCCAGCTTGGTGGTGATAGCCTGGGCCTTGGTGTTACCAATGCCGTGGATGTAGGTCAGCGCGATCACCACGCGCTTGTTGGTCGGGATATTGACGCCCGCAATACGTGCCATGAAACGAAATCTCCTGCTCCACAGGGCTCGGCATGGCTGCGCGGCCCCATCTCATCGCGTTGAAACCGATAAACGCATGATACCGGCGCGCGCGAAAGCGCCGCCGGATACCGGACTATCGGAAGACGCGGGTACTAACCCTGCGCTCGGTGCCTGTCAAGCACGCGAATGCCAAAGATTGCGGGCTTGCGCGCCACGAGCGACTATAACAGTCTTGCCGGGCTTGAAAAAGACCCGATCTGAAGAAGGTCACTTCTGGAACGGGCCAAATCTGCAAAAGGAATATCGCCACAGGTGCCCTGGTTGTTCACGCTGATTCTCGCCGTCCATGTCGGGGCGGGCCTTGCCGCACTCACCAGCTTTTGGGCGGCGGTGCTGACGCGCAAGGGGGGTGTTACGCATCGCCGCTGGGGCCGGGTGTTCACCACCGCCATCTACACCGCTTCCTTCATGGCGCTCGGCATGGGGCTTCTGTCGCTGCGCTGGCCGCTGGCGATGCACGCAGGGCTCACCGATGCGCCGCTGTACCGCGGATTGCTAGGCTGGATGATGATCTATCTCGCGCTGCTGACGATGAGCATGACGCGCTATGGGCTGAAGATGATCGCCAACAAGCGCGATCATCCGGCCAATCGCCACTGGTCGATGGTGCTCCTGCAGATCGCGGTGCTGGTCACGGGCATCAATTGCTTCATCCAGGGGATCTGGCTTGGGCAGCCGCTGATGATCGGGGTGGCGATCATCGGCTTCGGCACGACGGGCACGTATTTATGGTATATGTTTCGCAAGGCGCCGGGGCGCGGCGATTACATTCCCGAACATCTGAAGGCGATGGTGGCGACGGGAATCGCGGCCTACACCGCCTTTGTATCGGTCGGCCTTGTCGAAATGTTTCCAGATCATGCCTTCAACCCCGTCATCTGGGCGATTCCGGGGATGATCGGGATGGGCATCATCGTCTATTTCCTGCGCGGCCTGCCAAAGCGGCGCAGCGCCAAGGTCGCGATCGATACGCGCGGCGATCCAATCGAGCCGCTGAAGAAAGCGGCTATTTAGCCTCGGGCGGCGGCGCCGCCTCGGCAGCCACCTTCAGGGCGGCAAGCTGGGTCGCCAGGACGCGGTCAACGGTCACCGCCATTGCCTCGGTGCCGCTGCGGACGTGGCCACCGACGACATAGCCAAGCGTCACCTTGGTGGCGCCGCTGCCTTCCGGATCAAGCTTGAAGGTGATCACGCCGGTCACCGGTTCCGCCTGCAAGGGCCCCAGGCCACCAGTCATCCGCAGCATGCGCGGCGGCTGGGCGTAAACGATATGCGCATGTTCAACGCTGCCCTTGCCCGGCAGCTTTTCGCAAAAACAGCCCGTCGCCTGCGAATCGAGATAGAGATTGGCGCTGTCTTCCGAATAGGTGTGGTCCTTGTCCCACCATTTCTGAGGACTGCGCAGCATTTCCCAAACCTCGGCGACAGGCTTGTCGACCGTCTGGCTCATCGACAACTCGAACCCGTCGGCGGTCGCCGAAACCACATCCGCCTGGGCTGCGACCGACAACATCAGTGCGGCTGCCACCGCTGCAGTGATCGCCATGCGCATTTTTCAATCCCCCTTTGCCTGCAAGCTTAGACTTCGTTCATCATCGTGCAATGCATCTCGACGATAAGCCGTGGCGGCACATCACCCAATTGCGGCAGGGATTGATCAGATGAGAAAAATGATCGTGCTCGTCCTTCTATCAAGCGCAGCATGCAGCGGTGGCGGTTCGAACCAAAGCCAGGTGCCCGTCGTCACGCCAAGCCCCGCAGCAACGCCCGCCCCGACGCCCGCCCCAGCACCAACCCCGACACCCACACCCACACCAACACCGCCGCCAACGCCGACGCCGGCTCCGGCCGCAACCCCAACGCCAACCGCCACCCCGACACCTAGTTCTACGACGGGTCCGGACAATGTTGCCGCAGCGTCTGGTTTCTATACGTCCCCGCCAAGCGCGACCAATTGTGTGGCCGGGCAATTGACCAGCGCGGTGACGGCGCAGGTGCTCGTGCGGATCAACGAGATTCGCGCGCTGCACCGGCTACCGCCCGTCGGCTATTCAGCGGTGGACGAGCCGGCGGCGCAACAGGCGGCGCTGATGATGGCGGCGAACAACGACCTTAACCACACGCCGCCGACCACGTGGCGTTGCTATACGGCGCTTGGAGCGGCGGGGGCGGGGACGAGCAACCTTGCACTGCGCACGCAAAGCCCGTCGCTCGCGCTGCAGACCGACGATTCCGTGCTTGGCGGCTGGCTGGACGAGGTCACCAACATCGTTGCCAACAATGTCGGGCATCGCCGCTGGATCCTCAACCCCTTCGGGACGACGATGAGCTATGGCCGCGCCGTCATCAGTCAGAACAGTTCGACGATTCTCGATGCGGTGGCGCTCAAAGTATTCAACACCAGCGGCGCTGCCCCCGCCACCACTATCCCACTGCCGGCTTTTGTCGCCTACCCCTTTGGCGATTATCCCGCGCGCTATTTCAACGTTCGCTCGCTGCTGTCGTTCGGCGTGATCGCGAGCACGACGAGCCTTTCAGCGAACACCAATGTCAATTATTCGACCGCGACCGTGCGCGTCACCGTGCGCGGCGGTGGGGATTTGGTGGTATCGAACATCAGTTCGGATACGATCGGCTATGGCCTGCCGAACAATCTGCAATTCGCCGTGGCCGGGCTTACTACCGGCACCTTTTACGATGTCTTGATCAGCAATGTGCGGGTGAACGGTGCTGCCCAGAATTACAGCTATTCGTTCAGGATCGTGCCCTGATCCTGGACGGTATCAGTCGATCCAGTTCGTCACCAGAACCTAACTGCCCGCCTCGCCATCAAGGATCGCTTCGATTGCGCGTGTGACGTGATCGATATCGGCCATGCCGTCGACGCGGCGAACGAGCCCGCGCGCCTCATAGATCGGCAGGATCGGCGCGGTCTTGGCGCGATACTCCGCCATCCGCGTGCGCACCGTTTCGGCATTGTCATCGGGGCGGCGTTTGAAGTCGGTCGAACCGCAAACGTCGCAGACGCCGTCGACCTTGGGCCGGTTGAACACCTCATGATAATTGGTGCCGCATTTGGCGCAGCTGTAGCGTCCGACGATGCGCTCGACGAGTGCGTCTTCGTCAACTTCCAGCTCGATGACATAGTCGAGCTTGCGGTGGCGTTCGGCAAGCAGCTCCTCGAGCGCGTGCGCCTGTGGCGCCGTGCGTGGATACCCGTCGAAGATCACGCCCTGCTCGGTATCGCCTTCATCGAGCCGATCGCCAATAATACCCGAGACGATATCGTCGGACACCAGCTCCCCGGCTTCCATCACCGCCTGAGCCTTCAGCCCGACCGCGCTCCGCGCCTTTACAGCCGCGCGCAGCATATCGCCGGTGGAAAGCTGGACCATGCCGCGATCGGCTTGCAGCCGGCTCGCCTGGGTGCCCTTGCCTGCTCCGGGGGGCCCCAGGAGGATGATGTTCAACGCAGCAAATCCCCTCTTTCAGCGCCGGCTCTCTTTAACGGAGCCGACCGCCCTTCAACTTAGCCTTCTTGATCAGATCGCCATATTGATGCGCAAGCAAGTGGCTTTGAATCTGGGTCACGGTATCCATCGTCACATTCACGACGATGAGCAAGCTCGTTCCACCCAGATAAAAGGGGATCGACAGCCAGGTCACGAGATATTCGGGCACCAGACAGATGATCGCGAGATACCCGGCACCGATCACGGTGATGCGCGTCAGCACATAATCGAAATAGGTTTCGGTGTTTTTGCCTGGCCGGATGCCGGGGATGAAACCGCCATAGCGCTTCAGATTGTCGGCCGTTTCTTCCGGGTTGAACACCACGGCGGTGTAGAAGAACGAGAAGAAGATAATGCCGGCGCCGTACAGCGACATATAGAGCGGCGAACCATGCTGCAGATACTGGTTGAGCGTGATCACGAAATCGCCCCAGCTGCTCTGCCCGGCGGCATAGGAGCCGGCAAACTGCGTGATCGTCAGCGGCATCAGCAACAGCGACGAGGCAAAGATCGGCGGGATGACGCCGGCGGTGTTGATCTTGAGCGGCAAATGGCTGCGATCGGCCTGCATGCCGCGTTGCGTTTGTCGCTTGGGATACTGAATCAGGATCCGGCGCTGCGCCCGTTCCATGAAGCAGATGAACAACACCAGCGCGGCAATGGCCACGACGATGCCGATCAGCGTCACCGGGTTCATCGATCCGGTACGGCTGCCCTCGAACAGATTGTAGAGCGTGGTCGGCAGATTGGCGACGATGCCCGCCATGATGATCAGCGACACGCCATTGCCGATGCCGCGGCTGGTAATCTGTTCGCCCAGCCACATCAGGAACATCGTGCCGCCAACAAGGCTGATGACAGCGGCGATGCGGAACATCACGCCGGGTTCGACCACGGCTGCGACACCCTGGCTCGCGCCAAAGGTCTCGAGCCCGACGGCGATGAAATAGCCCTGCACCATCGTCAATGCGACGGTGCCATAGCGGGTATATTGATTGAGCCGCTTGCGCCCGCTTTCGCCCTCTTTCTTGATCGCGGCGAGCGTCGGCGAGAGCGAGGTCGAGAGCTGAATGACGATCGAGGCAGTGATGTAGGGCATCACGCCAAGCGCGATCAGGCTCATCCGCTTCAGCGAGCCGCCCGAAAAGCTGTTGAACAGATCGAGCACGCCGCCCTGCGTCTGCTGAGAGAGCATACCAAGCGCGGTCGGATCGATGCCCGGCAGCGGGACATAGCTGAGCATCCGGAAGACGATCAGCGCGCCGATCGTGAACCAGAGGCGCTTCTTGAGATCGGTGGCCTGCGAAAACTTCGAAAAGCTGATGCCGGAGGCCATTTGTTCGGCTGCGGATGCCATAGGTCTGATCGTCCTGGAAACAATGAAGACGGGATCGTTTTGACCGCCCCGCCGCCCATATAGGGTTCCGAACCGGCTTGTCTAAGCCCCCATGTAGGTTCGAGGCACCAAACTGTCATGCCCCCGCACATAATGCGGGGGCTAATCAGGTCACGCCTTGAACGACGCCTTGTGCGCCTGGCGCTCCTTGTATTTCACGCCCTTCTTGGCAGCGGCCTTTTCCTTGGCAGGCACGACATGGATCACGTCGACCTTGCCGCCTGCCTTCTCCACTGCCTCGATCGCGCCCTTCGACGCGCCGGCAACGGAGAAGCTCAGCACTGCAGTCAGCGTACCCTTGCCAAGCAGGCGTACGCCGTCCTTGCCGCCGCGCGTCAGGCCAGCCGCATTGAGCGCTGCCTGATCGAGCGTAACGCCGGCTTCGATCTTGCCGGCGTCGACCGCCTTCTGGATCGCGCCGAGATTGACCTCGGCATAATCCTTGGCGAAGATATTGTTGAAGCCGCGCTTTGGCAGCCGCATGTGGAGCGGCATCTGGCCGCCTTCGAAGCCGGCGATGGACACGCCCTCACGGCTCTTCTGGCCCTTCTGCCCGCGTCCGGCGGTCTTGCCCTTGCCCGAGCCGATACCACGGCCAACACGCATCCGCGATTTGCGGGCGCCTTCGTTATCTCTGAGGTCGTTCAGTTTCATGTCGGTGCACTCGCTTTCGCTTTTGTCGCGCTGTTTATTCCAAGGCCCTGAAGGGGCGAGGGAGGCTAACTTAACCCTCGACGCTCAGCATATGCGCGACCTTGCGGATCATGCCGCGCACCTCAGGGGTGTCGGTCAGCTCCACGGTCTTGTGCATCTTGTTGAGGCCAAGCCCGATCAGCGTCGCGCGCTGATCGCTGGTGCGGCGGATCGGCGATCCGGTCTGCGTAATCTTGACGGTTGCCATCTATCTTACTCCACGACCGCAAGCGCATCGGCTTCGGCGGTCTGTGACCCACCGCGACCGAGCAGATCGGCGATCTTCTTGCCGCGACGCTGCGCGACTGCCTTGGGGCTCGTCTGATTGACCAGGGCATCGAAGGTCGCCCGGATCATGTTGTAAGGGTTCGACGTGCCCACCGACTTGGTCACCACATCGGCCACGCCGAGCGATTCGAACACGGCGCGCATTGGGCCACCCGCGATGATGCCGGTGCCCTGCGGCGCCGAACGCACCGTCACAAGGCCAGCGCCGAAATGGCCACGACCATCATGGTGCAACGTGCGGCCTTCGCGAAGCGGCACGCGAACCATTGCCTTCTTGGCAGCGGCGGTCGCCTTTGAAATCGCTTCCGGCACTTCACGTGCCTTGCCGTGGCCAAAACCAACCCGGCCCTTGCCATCGCCCACCACGACAAGCGCTGCAAAACCGAAGCGCTTGCCGCCCTTCACCGTCTTGGACACGCGGTTGATATGGACCAGCTTCTCGATCAGCTCTTCGCCGCCATCGTCGCTCCCGGGACGGCCGCCACGATTGTCACGGCCACCGCGGTTGTCACGCCCACCACGATTGTTGCCACCACCTGGGCCACCACGGCCCGGGCCACGATTGCCGCCAGGGCCGCCACGGCCGCTACGGGCGGGCTGCTCGTTCATGGTCGGTGCGCCCTCGGCGTTCGCCGTTGCGTCTGGCTGAATGATATCGTCGGCCATGTCTTAAAACTCCAATCCGGCTTCGCGCGCGGCATCAGCCAGCGCCTTGACGCGACCATGATACAGGAAGCCGCCGCGATCGAAGACGACCTGCGTCACGCCTGCCTGCTTGGCCGCTTCGGCAACGCGCTTGCCAACCGAGGAAGCCGCTTCGACATTCGCGCCGGAAGTGCCACGCACATCCTTTTCGAGCGTCGATGCAGCAGCGATCGTCTTGCCAGCGGCATCATCGATCACCTGGGCATAGATATGCTTGCCAGAACGATGCACCGACAAACGCGGCCGGCCCGAGCCCCGCGCGCGCAGCGCAGAGCGGTTGCGGCGGCGCCGCTTCTCGAACAGAGACAGTCCCTTGCTCATTACTTCTTCTTCCCTTCCTTGCGGAAGATGAACTCGCCGCGATACTTGATGCCCTTGCCCTTGTAAGGCTCGGGCTTGCGCCAGCGGCGGATTTCCGCCGCGACCTGACCGACCTTCTGCTTGTCGATCCCCGAAATCTCGACCGTGGTCTGATCGGGTGTCTTGATCTCGATGCCTTCCGGAATCGCATAGTTGACGTGGTGGCTGTACCCGAGCTGCAGGTTCAGGATCTTGCCCTGGCTTGCCGCACGATAGCCGACGCCGGTGATTTCAAGCACCTTCGAAAAGCCATCGGTAACGCCCGTCACCAGATTCTGCACCCTCGTCCGCTGCATGCCCCAAAAGGCGCGCGCCTGCTTGCTGTTGTTCGCCGGCTTCACCG
>JBBQAG010000096.1:0-9851 GCA_038315875.1 Sphingomonadales bacterium
TCTGGTTGTAGCGCGAGCAATGATAGCTATCGATCAAGATGCGGCCATCGGGCATCCGGTGTTCGGCGAGATGCCCGAACCGCGCCTTTGGCAGCCGCCCGCCAAGCACCTTCACCGCCGATTGGTGCGCGATCTGGCCAAGCGCGATGAACAGCCGCGCGTTGGGCAATTCAGCGATCTGGCCGGCCAGAAACGGACGGCATTGATGGATTTCGGCAGGCGTCGGCTTGTTGGCAGGCGGCAGGCATTTGACGGCATTGATGATGATCGCGCCACTGAGTGTCAGACTGTCGTCAGGGCGCCCCTCATAGACGCCCGATGCGAGGCCGAATTTCAGCAAAGTCTCGAACAGTAGATCGCCCGCGAAATCGCCCGTAAAGGGCCGGCCGGTCCGGTTGGCGCCGTGCTTGCCGGGCGCGAGGCCGATGATGCCGAGCCAGGCGCCCGGATCGCCAAAGGCGTTGACGGGCGCATTCCACCAATCGGGAAATTCGGCGCGAAGTTCCTCCCGAAAGCCGACGAGGCGGGGGCAAAGCGGGCAATTAAGGGGCGGCTCGCTGGCGGGGATCGGGCTTGGCGCGAACATCGCTGATCGTTAGGCGGTGGCGATGATGCTGCCAAGCCGCCCAACGGATCATCTTCATCATTATGCCGTCGCGCTGGGATCGAACCGGCGCGGGCGGCATGGTGGGCCCGCGCGCGAAGTTGCAGCGGCGCTGGCCGCGATCGGCGGCGTACAGATCGCCTCACGGGTCCAGACCACCGCACCTCTCGGCCCGTCGATCCGGCGCTATGCCAATATGGTCGCGATCATCACCAGCGACGAGGCGCCGCGGGCATTGCTGGTGCGGCTCAAATCAATCGAGCGCGCTTTTGGCCGGCGGCGGGGGCGGCGCTGGGGCAGCCGGGTGATCGATCTCGATATCATCCTGTGGTCCGGCGGCAGCTGGGCAGACCAACAGTTGACGGTGCCGCACCCCGCCTTTCGCGCGCGTGGCTTCGTGCTCGATCCGCTCGCCGGCATCGCACCCGACTGGCGCGACCCGGTAACCGGCCTGCGCGTTCGGCACCTGCAGCACCGGCTGCGCGGTTGACCGGGGCGCCAAGCGCTCCTAACGGCACAGCCACGCGATTGTCCGCCGTCGGTGCGGGCCCGTAGCTCAGTCGGTAGAGCAACGGACTTTTAATCTGTAGGTCTCGGGTTCGAATCCCGACGGGCCCACCAGCCGGATCATCGCATGCCCGAAACCCCATCCGATCCTGCCATCATCGACGACATCCGCCATCCGCCATGGCTGTTTTACGCAGCAGGCGCCCTGGCGTTGGCGGTGCTGGTTGTCGTGGTGCTTGGTGCGACGATTGCGCGGGGGCATCAGTTCGCCTTCGACCGCGCGATCATGCTGGCGATGCGCGAGCCGGAAAATATGCGCGTGCCCGAAGGACCGGCGTGGCTGAAGCAGGTGATGGTGGATGTAACCGCCCTGGGCGGGGAGACGGTGCTGGCAATCGTGGTGATCGCCACTGCCGGCCTGCTCGCGCTGCAGCGGCGGTGGCTGACCTTCTGGTTGGTGCTTGGCGGGACGATCAGCGGTTCGCTGGCGGTCGGCCTGATCAAGAACGGCGTCGGGCGGGCCCGGCCGGCGTTGATCGACCATCTCGTCCAGGTCTGGTCGGCGAGCTTCCCGAGCGGGCATGCCGCCAACAGCGCGATCGTCTATCTCACCGTTGCGCTGCTGCTGATGCAGATCGTCGAAAGCCGCAGCAGCCGCTGGTACCTGATCAGCGTGGCGGTGTTGCTGGTGACAGCGATTGGCGTCAGCCGCGTGTATCTGGGCGTGCACTGGCCGAGTGACGTGCTCGCAGGGTGGAGCTTTGGGACGCTCTGGGCGCTTGGCTGGTGGGCGCTTGGCGGGTGGCTGCGGCTCAGGCGCGCGCGACGAGCGCTTGTGCTGCCTTGAGGTGCGGGGCATCAATCATCTTGCCGTCGAGACTCAGCGCCCCGGCACCGGGATTGGCCGCGAACAGATCGATCACGCGGCGGGCATGCGCCAATTCGGCATCGCTCGGCGCGAAAGCGGCGTTGATGACGGGCACCTGCGCCGGGTGGATCGCCATCATGCCGGTAAAGCCGTCGCGCCGCCCGCGCGCGGCATAGGCGGCAAGCCCTTCAAGGTCGCGAAAATCGGGATAGACCGTCTCGATCGCCGGCACCCCCGCTGCGCGCGCGCCAAACAGGGTTAGCGACCGGGCGAGCTGATAGGGCGCGGTATAGCTGCCGTCCGCCTCGCGCGCGGTAACCGCGCCGATCGCGGCGGGCAGATCCTCTGCCCCCCAGGTCAGGCCGCAGAGCCGGTGGGAGACGCCCGCATAGCTGCCCAGCGTGAAGATCGCTGCCGGCGTCTCGGTCGCGATTGGCAGGATCATGATATCGCCCGTCAGCCGGGCATCAAGATCGGCCAGCGACGCAGCGCCCTCCGCCTTGGGCAGCACCAGCCCGTCGGGGCGGGCGGGAAGGATGGCGGCCAGATCATCGTCGATCATCCCTGAATCGAGCGGGTTGACGCGCACGAACATGGCGCATGGCCGCGCGCCACCCAGAAACGCAGCCACCGCAGCACGCGCCGCCACCTTTGCCGGGAATGCCACAGAATCTTCCAGATCGAGGATCAGCGCATCGGCACCAAGCGCTGCTGCCTTCATCATCCGATCGGGTCGGTCGCCGGGAACGAACAAGAGCGAGCGGAGACGAGCCATGATGATCCAAACCGAGGGAGCCCGATCGCCGGGCGCCTCAGGACTGGCTAGCACGGCCAAAGCGTTGCGGGGAAGCGACGAACGTCATTGATACTTTATACCATCACCTATATTGCAGTGCATCAATCGAGCTTTAAAGGGCGGTGCAGATGCGATCGATGATGCTGGCGGGTGTGGCGATTGGGGCATTGTGGACAAGCGCTGCGGCGGCGGAAACCCCGGTGGGGCCGGTCGCTGCCATCCCCGCTGACTCGACTGGCGAGGCATCAGAAGATCGCAGCAAGGATATCATCGTCAGCGCGCCGATTCGGCACAGCGAGGCCGATGTGCTGTCGGGCACGTCGGTCGTCAGTGGGCAGGAACTCACCCGATCGCTGCAGCCGACGATCGGCGAGACGCTCGCGCATCAGCCCGGCGTTTCCTCGACGTCGTTCGGCCCCAATGCCTCGCGCCCGATCCTGCGCGGTTTCCAGGGTGACCGGATCCGCGTGCTGACCGATGGCATTGGCTCGATCGATGTGTCGAACACCTCGGTCGATCATGCCGTGATCATCGATCCGCTGCTATCCGAGCGAATCGAAGTGCTGCGCGGGCCGGCCGCGCTGCTTTACGGATCATCGGCGGTGGGCGGTGTCGTCAATGTCATCGACAAGCGCATTCCGCGTTCGGTGCCCAGCGAAGGGTACCGGCTCGATACGATTGCGACCTATGGCTCGGCCGCGAACGAGCGAACGCTGGGCGTGGCAGCCGACGCCAAGGTTACCGACAAGATCGTCGTCCATACCGACGGGTCGTATCTGAAGACCGACAATTTGCGGATCGGCGGCTTCGCGCTCACCCCTCAGCGCCGCGCCGAAGCATTGGCATCCGCACGCATTCCCCAGACGCCAGCCCCCGGCGAAGACCCTATCGATTTTGCCGGCAACGCGGCGATTCGCGGCACGCTGCCCAACAGCGCGAGCGAGACCTGGACGGCGGGGATCGGCGCCGCGCTGATCACCGATGGTGGCAATCTCGGCGTTTCGTACAGCCATTATGACAGCCTTTACGGCGTGCCGATCCGCTTTGCGACCTTGCCCGGCCAGGGACAGGAATCGCCGCGCATCGACATCGTCCAGAACCGGATCGACATCAGGAGTGCGGTGGAGACGGGTGGTTCGGTGCTGAGCGAAATCCGGTTTCGCGCCGGCGCTGCCGATTACCGGCAGTTCGAGCTGCAACCCAACGGCGCCATCGCCACCACCTTTCTCAACAAGGGTTTCGAGGGGCGGCTCGAACTCGTCCAGGCCAAACATGGGCCGTGGCTCGGCGCGTCGGGCGTGCAATTTTCTAACCGCGAGTTCAACGTGATTGGTGCAGAGGCGTTTTTGCCGCGCAATTCGACCGCGCAAACGGGCATCTTCACTCAGCAGCAGGTCGATTTCGGACGCTTCAAGGCAGAAGCCGGCGTCCGATATGAATTCACCGACGTCGCTTCGCGAAGCTTGCCTTCGGATGCGCGGTTTTTTGGCGGCAAGCGCCAGTTCGAGGCGATTTCGGGGGCGATTGGCGCCTCCTATGCGCTCAGCGATACAGTCCGTGTCGGCCTCAACCTGTCGCACACCGAACGCGCTCCTTCGGCAGAGGAGCTGTTCGCCAATGGGTCGCACGCGGGCACCCAGGCCTATGAGCTCGGCAATCCGAACTTCCGGCTGGAAAAGAGCGACGGGATCGAGGGCACGGTCCACGTCCACGGCGATGGCTACAGCCTTGATGCCTCGGCTTATTACAACACATTTGCCAGTTACATCTCAGACAACCAGGTGGCGCAGGGCATTTGCGAAGCCGCTGCCGCCCCCAGTGGCAGGACGGTCGAGCTGCCCTGTTTCCAATCGGTGCAGGTAAGTGCCCGCTATTACGGGTTCGAGGTGGACGGCTCGCTCAAGATTGCGCAGCTTGGCGCCTATGCGATCACCGCCGATGCGCTTGGCGATTATGTGCATGCCACCCTGATCGGGCAGGGGCCGGTGCCGCGTATTCCGGCTGGCCGCATTCTTGGCGGCATCGAGGCCCAGTCCGATCTGGTGAGCGGCAGGATCGAGGCCGAGCATGTTTTCGAGCAAACCCGGATCACCGCTTTCGAGACGCCGACGCGCGATTATACTTTGGTCAACGCGTCCTTCTCGATCAGCCCGTTCGATAACAAGAAAACCACGCTGACGCTGAGCGCGAACAATTTGTTCGATGTCGATGCGCGGCGGCATGCGAGCTTCCTGAAGGACTTCGCGCCGCTTGCGGGCCGCGACATCCGAATCACGGCTCGGTTCAGCCTGTAGTCGAAGATTTTGGTTCACGCGGAGGCGCAGAGGACGCGGAGAAGAGGGTAGCGGCAGCACTCATCTTCCTTTGCCCGCACGGGTCGCGACATCGGCTGTTTTCCGCTTGCTTGGCCCAGGCGCAGCCCCTCCGCGTCCTCCGCGCGAACCAAATATACTTCCAGCTACCCCTGCCGCTCCGCCAATGTCCGTTCCCAGGCGAGCGCGTGCGCCACGATCGTGTCGAGATCGTCGAGCGCCGGCCGCCAAGGCAGCGTTGCGAGAATGCGGGCATTGTCAGCAATCAGCGCATCGGGGTCGCCCGCCCGCCGGCCCTGATAGCGGCGCTCGATCGTGAGGTTGGTCACCCGATCAACCGCATCGAGCACGTCGTTGACCGAAAAGCCCCGACCATAGCCCGCATTCATGATGTGGCTCTCGGTGGGGCTTGCGATCAGCTTGTCGAGTGCGTGGACATGTGCGGCAGCCAGATCGCTGACATGGATGTAATCCCGCACCCCGGTGCCATCGGGCGTATCGAAATCGGTGCCGAAGATGCCGACATGATCGCGCTTGCCCGTCGCTGCTTCCACTGCAACCTTGATGAGATGCGTCGCGCCCGCAGTCGACTGGCCCGACCGCCCCTGTGGATCGGCGCCAGCCACGTTGAAATAGCGCAGTGCGCAGAAATTCATCGGATGCGCCGCTGCCACGTCCTTCAGCATCGCCTCGGTCATCAGCTTGGACGTGCCATAAGGGTTGATTGGCCGGGTCGGGCTATCCTCGCGCACCGGCACGACTTCTGGAATGCCATAGGTCGCCGCCGTCGAGGAAAAGATGAAATGGGCGACCGTGCAGGCCACAGCGCTTTCGATCAGTGCGCGACTGGCGACGGTGTTGTTGCGGTAATATTTGAGCGGATCGCTGACCGATTCGGGGACCACGACCGATCCAGCGAAGTGGATCACTGCGCAGACTTGATGATCGTGCATCGCTTTGCGCACGATTGCATCGTCCTCGATATTGGCCTCGATCAGGGTCGCGCGCGGATCGACCGCCCAGGCAAAACCAGTCACGAGATTGTCGATCACGACGACTGGCCAGCCGGCATCGAGCAGCGCCAATACGGCATGGCTGCCGATATAGCCCGCGCCGCCTGTGACCAGAACCGAACCCTTTTGCATCGCCACCGCTCCTGATTTGCCGCCCCCGCCCTAGCGAAGGCGATTGTCTGGCGCGAGCCCGTGCCTATCTATGCGTGGAGATATTAAGGAGCCAATGATGACGACCGAGACCGCAACTTTTGCCGGTGGCTGCTTCTGGTGCACCGAGGCCGTGTTCAACGACGTGATCGGGGTCGAGAAGGTCGAGAGCGGCTATATCGGGGGATCGGTGCCCAATCCAAGCTATCGCCAGGTATGCAGCGGCGATACCGGCCATGCCGAGGCAATCCGGATCACCTTCGACAATGATCAGCTGCACTATGGCGATCTGCTCGACATGTTTTTTGCAACGCATGATCCGACGACGCTCAACCGACAGGGCAATGATGTCGGCACGCAGTATCGGTCGGCCATCTTTCCGCATTCGGACGAACAGCGCGCGGAAGCCGTGGCCGCGATGAAGCGCGCCGCCGCCGATTGGCCAGCCCCGATCGTGACGACGATCGAACCGCTTAGCGAATGGTATGTCGCTGAGGATTATCACCAGGAATATTGGGGCGGTGACGGCCAGCGTAACCCTTATTGCCTGGCCATCATCCCGCCTAAGCTCAACAAGCTGCGCAAGAGCTTTGCCAACCGCTCGAAGTCGGCCCAGGCCGTCGGTTAAAGCGCTTCGCCCTCGATCGGGGGCTTGGCAGTCGCATCGGCGCCGAGCGCTTTATAGGCAAGGCCGCCGATCACCGCGCCCGCAATCGGGGCAAGCCAGAACAGCCAAAGCTGCTGGAGCGCCCAGCCGCCAACGAGCAACGCCGGTCCAGTCGATCGCGCTGGATTGACCGATGTGTTGGTGACCGGAATCGAGATCAGGTGGATTAGCGTGAGCGCAAGCCCGATCGCGATCGGTGCGAAACCGGCAGGCGCGCGAGTGTCGGTTGATCCCATGATCACGAGCAGGAAGAAGCAGGTCATCACGACTTCGGTGACTAGGGCAGCGGTCATCGAGTAGCCGCCGGGCGAATGCGCGTCAAAGCCATTGGCGGCAAATCCGCTCGCAACGAGATCGAAGCCCGGTTTCCCGCCGGCAATGACCGCGAGCAAAAACGACGCGGCGATCGCCCCGAGCAGCTGCGCGACGACATAGAGCGGGATGTCCTTTGCCGCGAATCGCCCGCCGGCCCATAGCCCGATCGTCACCGCCGGGTTGAGGTGACATCCCGAGATATGGCCGATCGAATAGGCCATTGTCAGCACCGTCAGGCCAAAGGCGAGCGACACGCCGGCCACGCCGATCCCCACTTGCGGAAACGCAGCGGCCAGCACCGCGCTGCCGCACCCACCAAGGACAAGCCAGAAAGTACCAAGGAATTCCGCCAACCCGCGCTGCGTCATGCTCATTGCCGAACCCCCGACTTCAACCCTGCCGGCAGCATAGCTCGTTTCGTTACCGTCCGAAAGTCAGTGGGCGGCGCGACGGAGGCGATCGTTGATCGCAGCGCCAATCCCCGCCATCGGCACCGGCGCGACGGCGATACGCGCCTGCGCAGAGGCATCGGCGCGGTGCAGCGCATCGAACAACCGTGCCGCCGCCTCGTTCAGATCACCCGTCGCCGATAGCGTGTCGTCGCCCGCCGTGGGGCCGAAACCGATCAGCCATTCGTCGGGGGCGGCGCGCGGCGCATCGATCCGCAAGGGCTTGCGCGGTGCATAATGGCTGTCGAGTTGGCCAGGTGCCTCGATCGTGCCGGGTGCATCCTCGCCGGTGTCGAAGCGATCGACCAGCCCAGGCGCGCGGCCATGCCCGCTGCCGTCGGCGAGCACGCCGAGGATTTCCTCGGTGGTGATCGGGCCGTGGCGCAGGATGCGCGTGGTGCCGTAGACTTCCCTGACGATCGTTGATTCGATCCCTCGCGTTGGTGCGCCATCATCAATGATCAGCGCGATTCGTCCGCCAAGGCTGGCCAGCACATGCGCCGCGCGCGTGGGGCTGATGCCGCCGCTGGCATTGGCCGATGGCGCGGCCAGTGGCTTGTCCGTCGCCGCCAGCAAGGCGCGCATCGCCCGGTGTTCGGGCACGCGGACCGCGATCGTCTCCAGCCCGGCGGTTGCCAGCGCGGCGATTGGCGCGTTGGGTCGCCGGGGCAGCACGAGCGTCAGCGGCCCGGGCCAGAAGGCAGCAGCGAGCGCATCGGCGCGGTGATCGAATACCGCCAGCAATTCGGCCGCCGCCAGATCGGGTACATGGACGATCAGCGGGTTGAAGCTTGGCCGGCCTTTGGCGGCATAAACCGCGGCGACCGCCCGCCCATTGGTGGCATCCGCCGCAAGGCCATAGACTGTCTCGGTAGGCACCGCGACGGGGTCGCCCGCCAGGATCAACGCCGCAGCCTCGGCGATCGCGGCATTGCTAAAGGGGAGGATGCGGGTCTCAAGGTCGGTATTTGGCGGGTTCACCAGGTGGCGCTATAGCGCGGGGAACTTCAGGACAAGAGAGGCTGCCACCCGTGTTCACCCCCGCCGTCACCGAACAGCGCTTCGTGCTCGACCATATCGCCGGGATCGGCGCGCTTGCCGAGAGTGACCGGTTCGCTGCCGCCTCGAGCGATGTCGTCGATGCCGTGCTCGAGGGGGTGGGGGCGCTCGCCGAGGGCGAATGGGCGCCGCTCAGCCGGATTGGCGATACCGTCGGCGCAAAATGGAGCCCCGATGGCGTGACGATGCCGGCTGGGTTCATTGAGGCGTACAAGGCCTATGTCGAGGGCGGCTGGGGCACGATCGGCGTCGACGAGGAGTTTGGCGGACAGGGCATGCCGTTTGTAATCCAGACGGCCGTGCTCGATACGCTGGGGGCCGCCAATCTTGGCTTTGCGCTCGCGCCGACGCTGACGGTGGGCGCGATCGAGGCGCTGACGCACCACGGCAGCCCAGAACAACAGGCGCTCTGTCTCCCGCATCTCGCCACCGGCGCCTGGACTGGCACGATGAACCTGACCGAGCCGCAGGCGGGCTCCGATGTCGGCGCGGTACGGTCCAAGGCTGAACCGCGCGCCGATGGCAAATGGAGCATCTCGGGCACCAAAATCTATATCTCGTTTGGCGATCATGACATGGCCGCGAACATCGTCCACCTCGTGCTCGCGCGCACGCCCGATGCGCCGCCGGGCACCAAGGGGTTGTCGCTGTTTCTCGTGCCCAAATTCCGGCTCGATGCAGACGGCAATCCCGGCGACTTCAACGATGTCCGCGTCGTGTCGATCGAACACAAGATGGGGCTGCATGCGTCGCCCACCTGCGTGCTGTCGTTCGGCGACAATGGCGATTGCGTGGGGGAACTGATCGGCGCCGAGCATGGCGGGATGCGCGGGATGTTCACGATGATGAACAATGCCCGGCTGAACGTTGGCCTGCAGGGCGTGCAGGTCGCCGAGCGCGCGACGCAGGCCGCGGTCGCCTATGCGCGCGACCGCGTGCAATCGGCACGCGCGGGCGGTGGGCGCGAGCCGGTCGCGATCATCGAGCATCCCGATGTGCGCCGTATGCTCATGCGAATGAAGGCGCAAACCCAGGCGGCGCGCGCGCTGGTGTATCTGGCGGCATCGCAGGTGGACCGGGCAACGCTTGGCGACGGTGACGCGCAAAAGCG
>JBBQAG010000047.1:0-19046 GCA_038315875.1 Sphingomonadales bacterium
AACGCCGCGCTATCGCGAGGTAATCCGCCGCGCCCCGAGGCTCGCCGCATAGCCGCTTGAACGAGAATAC
This sequence comes from Sphingomonadales bacterium, assembly GCA_038315875.1. GTDB lineage: Bacteria > Pseudomonadota > Alphaproteobacteria > Sphingomonadales > Sphingomonadaceae > Sphingomonas. Next base: position 71 of record JBBQAG010000047.1, read on the forward strand.
CGCGACCCCCTTCAAACTCTTGGGCACGTGGAGCGCCCGGCCCGAAGAGACCGGGATATCCTCTGCGGGGACATGCGCCCGGTCCTCGGGCGGATAATCGGTGAGCCGGAAAAAGGCGGCGGATAGCGCCTTGGTTGCATCGGCACCATTTGGCACGCGCCACATCTCCATCGATCCCAACCGATCCCGCCGATAATCTACCGGTCCGTTCAGGCCTGTTGCCTGCATCCTTTGATGAATGAGCGCGATGAAAGGCAGGAAATGTTCGCGGTTCAGGCCATCTTTGTAGAGATCGTCGGGAGGACGGTTCGATGTCGCGACGACGGTGAGCCCCCTCGCCCACATAGCGGTGAACAGACGCGACAGGATCATCGCATCGGCCGAATTGTTGACCACCATCTCGTCGAAGGCGATCAGCCGCGCTTCGCCGACCATCGCTTCGGCAACGGGCACGATCGGGTCACCCGCCTCCTTCTTGCGTTCCTCGGCAAGGCGGGCATGCACCTCGATCATGAATTCGTGGAAGTGGACGCGGCGCTTGCGGCGGATATCGACGCAGGCGAAGAACAAATCCATCAACATCGATTTGCCGCGACCGACGCCGCCCCATAGATACAGCCCGCGCGGCGGATCGGGGGCGCGGCCAAGCGCCCGCCACAACACAGACCCACGCTTCGGCGTCGCCTCAAGATCGGTCGCCAAGGCAGCGAGCTGGAGAACGGCTGCTTCCTGTTGCGAATCGCGGCGCAGTTCGCCGCGCGCGATCAGCTGATTGTAGCGATCGAGAACGAAGGTCATGGCGTTGGCGCCATCTCGCAATGACGACGGCGAGTCGGCTGGGCCATCACCGTGCCGTCGGCTTGCGGATGGTGGCGGCGAAGGCGGCGATATTTTCGGTGGTCTCGCCCTCACCCCCGTCCTCACCCTGGACGATCAGCCCGCGCAGAAACAGCAGCCGCCGGGTTTCGCGGAGCAATTCGACCCGCGCCTCGATCGGCTCGCCAACCGTCGCGGCGCCCAGAAATTGCGAGGACAGATCGACCGTTACCGCGGTGCCCGCCTCGATCAGCCCGAAGCCGCGTGAGGCGGCGAACAGCGCGATATCGATGAAACCAAGCAGCGCGCCACCGTGCATCCGGCCCGACAGGTTCGAATGGATATGCGCGGGCGTCATCCGCACCCGCGCCAGCCCGTCCTCCACCTTGAGCAGGAACGGCCCGAACAGGCTGTTGAAGCGCGTTGAATCGCGCAGTTCCCAAGTCATCCAGCCAGGATGATCAGGTGCTTCGGCAAAAGTGAAATGCGGCATATCACTCATTGGAAAGGCGCCGCCGCAAGCAGCGCACGCGATTTCATCAAACGACGCGCTCGACTTCCATCTTCTTGATCTCGGCAATCGCCTTGGCGGGGTTGAGCCCCTTCGGACACACGTTCGCGCAGTTCATGATCGTGTGGCAGCGATAGAGGCGGAAGGGGTCCTGCAACTCGTCGAGACGCTCGCCGGTCATCTCGTCGCGGCTGTCGGCAAGCCAGCGATAGGCCTGGAGCAGGATAGCGGGCCCGAGAAACTTGTCGGCATTCCACCAATAGCTTGGGCAGCTCGTCGAGCAGCAGGCGCACAGGATGCACTCGTACAAGCCGTCGAGCTTGGCGCGATCCTCAGGCGACTGAAGGCGTTCCTTGCCCGATGGCGGCGGCGTCACCGTCTGCAACCACGGCTTGATCGAGGCATATTGAGCGTAGAAATGCGTGAAGTCAGGGACGAGGTCCTTGATCACATCCATATGCGGCAGCGGCGTGATGCGGATATCGCCCTTCACATCCTCGATCGCCTTGGTACAGGCCAGCGTGTTGGTCCCGTCGATGTTCATCGAGCACGAGCCGCAAATCCCCTCGCGACACGAGCGGCGGAAGGTGAGCGAGCTATCCTGCTCGGCCTTCATCTTGATCAGCGCATCGAGCACCATTGGGCCGCAGCTGTCGAGATCGATTTCGAAAGTGTCGTAATGCGGATTGGCGCCAGCATCGGGATCATAGCGATAGACCTTGAAATTCTTGACGCGCGTCGCCCCGGCGCCGGCTTTGTGAACCTTGCCTTCGTTCTTGATCTTGCTGTTCTTCGGCAGGAAAAATTCGGCCATTGCGATCACTCATCCTTCGGCTGGCAAAGCTACGCGCCCCGCAGCACCAGCCGATACATGAGCCGGGGGGCGCCCGCAAATATTAGTCGGTACCGTCTTTGGGCGATATCAGGCCCGCGCGTCTGCGATGCCGATCGGCCATTGCGCCTTGCTCGGCTCGCCGCCACCGCCTAGCCCGGCACGATGCGGCTTGATCAATGCCATAATGTCGATGATTTCCGGCGGCTCGCCAAGGCGCGGCTGCCAGCGCCAGTATTCCATTATATCGACGGCGCGGCCGATGACGAAGTCACTCGGCGGCGCAATTCCGCTGCTTATGAGAGCTGCGATCTGGTGCCCAATGTGCTCGCGGGCGTCTCCGAGATCGACATGAGCGTCGAGGTGATGGGCAAGCGTATCGCAATGCCGCTGTTCCTGTCGCCCACTGCGCTGCAACGGCTGTTCCACTGGCGCGGCGAGCGTGCGGTGGGCGCAGCGGCGCAAAAATTTGATACGTGGTTCGGTATTTCAAGCCTCGCCACCGTGAGCATCGAGGAAATCGGGCGGACGATTGCGAGCCCCAAGCTGTTCCAGCTCTACGTCCACAAGGACAAGGGACTGAACGCGGCGATGATCGCTGCGTGCAAGGCGGCCAAGTTCGATGCGCTTGCGTTGACGGTCGATACCATCGTCGGCGGCAATCGCGAACGCTGCCTGCGTACAGGCTTCACCTCGCCGCCCAAGATCACGGCAGCTTCGGCGTGGAGCTTTGCGACGCACCCACGCTGGACGCTCGATTATCTGCTGCGCGAACCCTTCGAGCTGTCGAACCTCAAGGATCATCTCGACGAGGGCACACGCAAGGCGATGTCGATCGGCGATTATTTCACTGAGATGCTCGACCCGGCGCTCGACTGGAAGTCCGCCGAGGCGATCCGCGCCGATTGGGGCGGGCAATTCTGCCTCAAAGGGATCATGTCGGTCGAGGACGCACGCCGCGCAGTCGATATCGGCGCGACCGCGATCATGGTGTCAAACCATGGCGGGCGCCAACTTGACGGTGGCCGCGCCCCGTTCGATCAGCTCGCCGAGATCGTCGATGCGGTTGGTGACCGGATCGACGTGATTTGTGACGGCGGCATCACCCGCGGGAGCCATGTGCTGAAGGCGCTGAGCGTCGGCGCCAAGGCGTGTTCGGGCGGGCGGCTCTATCTTTACGCTCTGGCCGCTGCCGGCCAGGCGGGGGTGGAACGGGCGCTGGGCAACCTGCGCGCCGAAATCGAACGCGACATGAAGCTGATGGGCGCGCGCCGAGTGGGCGACCTGACGCGCGGCAATTTGCGCTGGCGGCACTGACGATCGAGAACTGCTCAGCGCCGCTCGAACAGGGCGATCGCGGGCTTGCCCACGGCGGCGCTTGCGGTCTTGGGTGTGCGCTTGTCGAGCGCTGCGAGCCACGCCTCTGCGCCCGTTCCGATCGAGACTTGCGGGAGCGAGGGGGTCAGCTGGCCCTGCTTCTCCCATTGATCGACCAGCCCGGCCGCCTCCTTGCCCGCCGCTGCAAGCGGTTGCGGTTTGCGCAGCGCGTGGTTGATCAGCGCGTCGCCGAAAAAGGTCCAATCATTGTCCGACTGGCACCCGAACGAGGTGCGATCGGCGACTGACGCCGTCAACACCGCGCTATCGCGCCCGGCAAGTGCGGGCACGAACGTCCCCGAAAAACACGCGCTGATCATCACCAGCCGCCGGTTGATGCCCAGCCCGTCGAGCATCCCCGCCATCCGGTTTGCAGAGATGATGCCGAAGCCCTCATTCCCGTCATTATAGACGATGCCGATCGGTGCGCCGTGGCTGGTTGTGTAGAGGACCAGCACGTCCTCGGCAGGGTCCATCATCTCGGCGATGCGGGCGAGCACCAGCGCGATATTTTCGGGCGAGCCACGCGGCAAGGCACTCGGCTCGGTGCCGTCGGTGCCCGCAAGCACGACCGTGCGGCCGACGGCGTCGTATCGGCGCGCCAGCACGCGCCCCGCCTCGCGCGCCTCCCGCCCAAACACCGGATCGCTGTCGAGCGCGACGCTCAATACATAGGCATCGACGACGCCCTTGCGCTGCGGCGCCATGCCAGCGAGCGCGCGATCGAGCCCGCGACGTTCGGCAAGCTCCTCCGCCGGCGACCGACTCGTTTCGATCTGCGTGCCGGCGTCGGCAAAACGGATCGACTGTTCGGGCGTAAGATTGCGGAAAAACGGGTTGGGCTCGCGATGTTCCGGGGGGCGATATCGCGCTTCCTGTGCGGGCGCCGCCCCGCCGACCAGAGCGACGACAAGCGCGAGCAACAATCGACCGTCACGAAACCCTATCATCGCCCACCCCTGCCTGACCCGCCTTGTCGGGCGCTGGCGCATCGCGTGTCAATCGCCGCAAAGATACGGGACAAGCTTCGCGCCGGGATCATTGCGCTATGAGCGCCGCACATTGCGGCTCACCCAAAATGCCCTTCATTGCTTGAGCCGATCAATAAACCCGCTTCTTCGGCTTGATATACTCGATATCGTCGGTCAGCGTGTAATCATGCACTGGCCGGTAATCGATCGCGACCGCGCCGCCCTTGCCGCCCCAGCCCTCGAAGGTGGCAATAGTGTGTTTCATCCAGCCGGCATCATCGCGATTGGGAAAATCTTCATTCACATGCGCGCCGCGTGATTCCTGCCGGTTGGCAGCGGAATTCACCGTCACGACGGCCTGCGCGATCAGATTGTCTAGCTCGAGCGTCTCGACCAGATCGGTGTTCCAGATGAGCGAGCGATCGACGACGCCGACATCGGCCATCGAGGCATAGATCTCAGCGATCTTCTGCTTGCCCTCCGCGAGCAGCGCATTGTCGCGGAACACCGCGCAATTCTTCTGCATCGTGCGCTGCATCGCGCCGCGAATCTGGGCCGTCGGCGTGCCGCCGCTGGCGTTGCGGAAGGTGTCCAGCCGGCTTAGCGCCATTTCCTCTGATCCCTTGGGCAGGGGTTTATGCGCCTGTTGCGGCTTGGTGATTTCGGCAATGCGCTTGCCCGTGGCACGGCCGAAGACGACGAGATCGATCAGCGAGTTGGAACCGAGCCGGTTGGCACCGTGGACCGAAACGCACGCCGCCTCGCCCACCGCGAACAAGCCAGGGACGACGCTGTCTGGGTTGCCGTCCTTCTGGCGGACGACCTCGCCGTGGAAGTTACACGGGATGCCGCCCATATTGTAGTGCACCGTCGGCGCGACCGGCAGCGGTTGCCGCGTCAGATCGACGCCCGCAAAGATCTTGCCCGTTTCGGTGATGCCGGGAAGGCGTTCAGCGAGCACCTTCGGGTCGATATGATCGAGGTGAAGGAAGATGTGATCTTTCTCCTTGCCGACGCCGCGCCCCTCGCGAATTTCCAGCGCCATCGATCGTGAAACGACGTCGCGCGAAGCGAGGTCCTTGGCCGAAGGGGCGTAACGCTCCATGAAGCGCTCGCCCTCCGAATTGGTAAGGTAACCGCCCTCTCCGCGTGCGCCTTCGGTGATCAGCACGCCTGCGCCGTAGATGCCGGTCGGGTGGAACTGGACGAACTCCATGTCCTGCAGCGGCAAGCCGGCGCGCAAAACCATCCCGCCGCCATCGCCAGTGCAGGTGTGCGCCGATGTCGCGGAGAAATAGCAGCGGCCATAGCCGCCAGTTGCCAGCACCGTTTGGTGCGCGCGGAAGCGGTGGATCGATCCGTCGTCCATGCACAGCGCGATCACGCCCCGGCAAACTCCGTCTTCCATGATCAGATCGAGCGCGAAATATTCGATAAAGAAATCGGCGTCGTACTTCAGGCTCTGCTGGTAGAGCGCGTGGAGCATCGCGTGACCGGTGCGATCGGCAGCGGCGCAGGTGCGCTGGGCGGGTGGCCCCTCGCCCATATTCTGCATCATGCCGCCAAACGGGCGCTGGTAGATCTTGCCCTCTTCGGTGCGGCTGAACGGGACGCCGGCATGTTCGAGTTCGTAAACGGCGGCAGGCGCCTCACGGCACAGATATTCGATCGCGTCCTGGTCGCCGAGCCAGTCAGATCCCTTGACGGTATCATACATGTGCCAGGTCCAGTGATCCGGGCCCATATTGCCAAGCGAGGCGGCGATCCCTCCCTGCGCGGCGACGGTGTGGCTGCGCGTTGGGAACACCTTGGTAATGCACGCCGTCTTGAGCCCGCTTTCGGCAATGCCCATCGTCGCGCGCAGACCGCTGCCGCCCGCGCCCACCACGACGGCGTCATAGGTGTGATCGATGATCTTGTAGGCGGCGGTCATGCGAGCGGTGCTCCAGCGGAGAGAGCGATCTTGAGGATCGAGAAGATGGCGACGGCAGCCGTGCCAAGCGTGAAGAAGCTGAGCGCGAGCATCGCGGCGAACCGCCCGGGCCCGTGGAGATAATCCTCGATCAGCACCTGCAAGCCGAGCCGGAAATGATAAAAAGTGCTGGCGACAAGGAGGATCAGCGGCACGGCAGCCCAAGGGCTAGCGAGCCAGCTAGTGAGTGCGGCGTAATCATGCGCCGGCAGCATCGCCATCGAGGCCATGAACCACAGCATCAGCAGCAGGTTTGCCGCCGCCGTCAGCCGTTGATGCCACCAGTGATGCGCGCCCTCGTTCGACGAGCCAAGACCGCGCACGCGGCCGAGTTCGGTGCCACTGCCCATGATTATTTCCCCGCCAACAGGTAGGCCCAATAGGCCGCAGTGAGCGCCACCGACACGAACAACGTCGCCTGCGCCCACATCCTGTTCGATTTCAGTTCGTAGCCGGCGCCGGTATCGAGCACGAAATGGCGGATGCCGGTGGCCATGTGCTGGAAGAATGACAGCGTCAGCCCGATCCCAAAAATATAACCAAGCGCGTTGAGCTTGCCCGATTGCAGCGTGAAAACATCGAGAAAGGCGTCATAGCTCGCCGGACCCGATGCCAGCGCCGCCAGCCACCAGACAAACAGCAACGTGCCGACGGTCGCCATCCCGTCGCCGGTCACACGGTGGAGGATCGAGACCAGCATGTGCGGCCCCCATTTCCAGACGCTGAGGTGGGGCGAGAGCGGTCGTGCGACGGGTCGTTGGCTGGCCAAGACGAAATCCTTGCTTGCTGTGGCGCCGTATTAGTCGGCAGGCGCGGCGATGCAACCCGGCTATAAGGACGGGTGCCGCTTTTGGTACTGCACAGGACGACTGCAATTAGCCTTGCAATCATTCCGCCACCTAACCACCCCTTAACCAAATCGTCTTAACCCAATCCATATTCAGCGACATGCGCCGTTGCGTGTCGTTGCCGGAGGGCCGACCTTGAACACCAGTGATTTGCCTATTGTCGGCACAGTTGCCTCCAGCATCGATCTGGGCGCGCGGCTGCGGGTATTCGATTTCGACGGGTCGCTGGCCGATGCAAGCCGCGATGTCTGGCGCACGATCGAGGGCGATGCACCGGCGATATCGGAAGCCTATTGGCAGCAATGGCTGCGCTGCTTCGCCGATGAACGCAAATGGGCGCCCCACGAAACCGCCAAGATGATCGATCTCGGCGTCGTCTTTCTGCGCAATCGCTTTCTAGATACCGGCGGCCTTGCCTGGGTCGAATCGATCGAGCGATCGGTCGCCTCTGCTTATGTCGGTGGCGTATCGCCCATGGCCCTGCTGTCGATGATCAACGCCAGCGACAGGGCCGCGCTCGACATCATGATGCGGCAATTCGATCGCAGCGATCCCCGCCTGCCGTTGTTTATCGATACGCTGCTGAGGTTGTCGGCGCTTGAGGGCGAAATCACCGTCGCGATCTACAACGCCTATCGCGATCACAGCAACCAGATCGCGCGTGACCGGCTGGCGAGCGAATTCCGCGACGGGATCGCGGCGATCGTCGAAAGCGTGACGCACGAAGGCGGCGAGCTTCGCGCACAGGCTGGCCGCACATCAAATTCCACGCGCGGCATGCTTGGCAAGACCAGCGAAGTCGCCGCCGCCGCAGAACAATCGGCGCTGGCGATGCGCGAGGCGGCGCAGACGGCAGCGGGGCTGATCCGGGCGATCGAGGATGCGCGAAGCGAGGTGGAAGCTGCCGCCGAAATCGCGACCAGAGCGAGCGGTCAGGCCGGGGCCGCAGTGGGCATGTCGGAAACATTATCCGAACACGCCAAGTCGATCGAATCGATCCTGGGCCTCATCCGCGACATTGCCGGGCAAACCAATTTGCTGGCGCTGAACGCGACGATCGAGGCAGCGCGCGCCGGCGATGCGGGCCGGGGCTTTGCCGTTGTCGCCCAGGAGGTGAAGAGCCTCGCCAACCAGACCGCGCGCGCCACCGACGACATTGCCGCCAAGATCGCGGCGATCCAGTCAGCAACACGCTCGACCGTCGAGACCAATGCCTCGATCCGGTCAACCGTCGCCGAGGTCCAGCTTTCCGCCGAGAAGATCCGTCGCGCGATGGAAACCCAGGCACAGACCGTTACCGCAATCACCGCCAGCGTCGATGAAACCGCGCTCGCCGCCGATTCGATGTCGAACACGATCGCTGCAATCCGCGAAGATACCGAAACAGTCGCCTCCGATATCGATCGGGTCGGGTTGGGCTTCGATGCGTTTGATGCCCGCCTGCTCGATCTCAAGGCGAGCGCCGGCGATTTCATTGCAAAGGTGGCTGCATGACGGATGCCCTTATCAAACCTGCATCGATCACCTGGGGCCGCACCGGTCGCTCGACGCGCGATCGGGTCAGCGATTATGATTGGGACGGGCAGATCGCCCCAGCCTGCGCCGATCTCGTCACGTTGGTCGACGATGCGAGCCTTGAGATTAATCGTTGCTTCTGGGACAGCTATCTCAGCCGGCCCGATACCCGCCACTTGCGCGATCAGTTCGACGAGGCGCTCCTCGACAAGCGGACGCGCAAAAGCGCGCGCTACATGATGAGCAAATATCGCGACCCGTTCAGCGACGAATGGTATGAAACGGCGATCCGCCAGGTGGCTGAAAACGCCAGAGTGAACGTTTCAATCGAAACCCTACTATCGTCATTTGCGGCGGGCTATTCGAGAACGATCGTCGTCCTGGGTCGCAAGCTTGGCGGCGACACCGCCCGCTTCACGCTGCTCGCCGATATCGTGCAGCGACTGTCGATCGTGGAGGCTGAGGCGATGACGTCCTGGCTCGGCAATACCGAGGCTGAAAGCGCGCGCGATCAACGCCGCGTCAATTCGGCCGAGTTCCGGGAAAGCATTGCAGGTTCGATCGACGGCGCTGCAGCGTTCGGCAACCAGATACGCATCCAGGCCAAGGGCGCATCCAGGGCGGCGCGCGGCATGCTGGACAAGACCTCCCAGGTGTCGACCGCTGCGCAGGAATCGGCGCTGGCGATGCGCGAGGCGGCGCAGACGGCAGCGGGGCTGATCCGGGCGATCGAGGATGCGCGCAGCGAAGTCGAAGCCGCCGCCGAAATCGCGACGAGAGCGAGCGGTCAGGCCGGGGCTGCAGTGGGGATGTCGGAAACATTGTCCGAACACGCCAAGTCGATCGAATCGATACTGGGCCTTATCCGCGACATTGCCGGGCAAACCAATTTGCTGGCGCTGAACGCGACGATCGAAGCCGCGCGCGCCGGCGATGCCGGGCGCGGCTTTGCTGTCGTTGCGCAAGAAGTGAAATCGCTCGCCAACCAGACGGCACGCGCCACCGACGATATCGCTGCCAAGATCGCGGCGATCCAGTCAGCAACACGCTCGACCGTCGAGACCAATGCCTCGATCCGGTCAACCGTTGCCGAGGTCCAGCTTTCCGCCGAGAAGATCCGCCGCGCGATGGAAACCCAGGCGCAGACCGTTACCGCGATCACCGCCAGCGTCGATGAAACCGCGCTCGCCGCCGATTCGATGTCGAACACTATCGCTGCCATCCGCGAAGATACCGAGACCGTCGCCTGCGAAATCGACACGCTCGAACGCGCTTTTGGTGAGGTCGACGATCGGCTGAACGTCCTGAAAAGCGCAGCCGAGACGTTTTCGGCCAGCGTCGCCGCCTGACTTCAATTTCCGAGACCGTTTGCATCAAGCGCATACCACTCCCGGCATCGCCAGCAGCGTCTCGACTTCGCTCGACACAAACGCTTAGGGGTGGCGGATGACATTTTCCCTGCCCTCTTCCCGCACCCGAATTCTCGTCACCGGATCATCGCGCGGGATCGGCGCGGCGATCGTCGAGAGCCTGACCTCGGAAGACGTGGTCGTCGTTGGCCACGGCACCCGCGACACGGCGACGGCAATAGGCGTCGACCTTGATCGCGAGGGCGCCGCCGCGACGCTCTGGGCCGAAGCGCTCGACCGGCTCGACGGCAAGATCGATGTGCTGATCAACAATGCCGGGGTGTTCGAGGAGAACCCAATCGACGGCGACGACGACGCCTGGCGCACAAACTGGGAACGGACGATGCGGATCAACCTGACCGCGTCGGCCGAACTCTGCCGGCTCGCCGTCCGGCATTTTCAGCAGCATGGCGGGGGGCGGATCATCAACATTGCCAGCCGCGCTGCCTATCGCGGCGACAGCCCGGCGCACTGGCACTATGCCGCCTCCAAGGCCGGCATGATCGGCATGACAAAGACGATTGCGCGCGGCTATGCCCGCGACGGCATATTGGCGTTTGCGATCTGCCCGGGGTTTACGATGACGGGGATGGCGGAAGACTATCTGGCGAGCCGGGGCGGCGACAAATTGCTCGCCGACATTCCGCTGGGAAGGGTCGCGATGCCCGAAGAGGTTGCCACCGCTGCGCGCTTCCTCGCGCTCGAGGCACCGCCATCGATGACGGGCAGCGTCATCGATGTGAACGGCGCCAGCTATGTCCGCTGACCGAACGGCCGCTCCGGAAAGCTGGAAGCTGACCCTGCCCTGCACCAAGGCGGAGGCAGAGGCGATTGCGGTCGCCGATCACGGCGATCCGGGTGTCGTCCTGATGACATCGGAGATCGATGAAGCCAGCGGAAAATGGCAGCTCGACGCCTATTTTGAGGGCAAGCCGAGCGCGGCAATGCTGGCGGCGGTGCGCGCGATGACCGGCAGCGCAGCAGGCAGCCGCGCCAAGCCCCAGCGTGTAGCTGATGCCGATTGGGTGACAATGAGTCAGGCAGGCCTGGAGCCCGTCCGTGCCGGCCGGTTCCTGGTCCACACCGCAGCCTATCCAAAAATCGCCCCCATCGGCGTGCGCGCCTTTCGCATCGAGGCGAGCCGCGCCTTTGGCACTGGCCATCATGAAACCACCACCGGCTGCCTGATGATGCTGGATGCCATGAAGCGGCGCGGCGCTCGGGTGGGCAATCTGATCGATCTCGGCACGGGAACAGGGCTGCTCGCCTTTGCCGCTATGCATTTGTGGCCGCGCGCTTATGCAACCGCGACCGACATCGACCCTGTCTCGATCGAAGTGACCGCCGAAAATGCGGTGATCAACAATGTGCCGACCGGGCAGCGCCAGGGCCGGGTCGCGCTGGATGTCGCGGCGGGCACCCGGAGCATGCTGGTGCAGCGCCGCGCGCCCTATGATCTGATCGTGGCCAATATCCTTGCAGCGCCGCTCATCGACCTGGCCCCGGAAATCGCCGCTATTGCCGACACCAAGGCGCAGCTGGTGTTGGCCGGCTTATTGGGGACACAGGCGCCCGCCGTTGCGCGTGCCTATCGACGGCAAGGGTTCCGGCTGGCCGAGCGGATCGATCTGGGCGATTGGGCGATCCTGCGACTGCGGCTTCGCTAGGCGAGGATCGCGGTGCCGCCCTTGCTGCGCGCATATTCCTGCGTGCCCCGGGTGATGACCGTGTCGGTGGGCAAGATTGCGGCGATCGGGATATCGGGCTGTTGCTTGATATCTTCATAGAGCGGCGCGAAATCCGTCTCGACAGTGACTCGAAGCAGTTCATCGAAGCTGGGCGTGACGAAATAATTCTGCTGGAAATCATCGATCCGATATTCGGTGCGCATCACCCGGACGAGATCGAAGCCGATCCGATTGGGGCTTGGATCATCAAGCGCAAAGCGGCTCTCGGCTGCGCTCGAGACAATCCCCGAACCATAGATGCGCAACCCCTCGGGCTCCTGGATCAGCCCGAATTCAACCGTGTACCAGTAAAGCCGGCTGAGATATTTCAGCCCGCCAAGCGACAGCGCGCGCTGCCCACCCCGCCCATATGCGGCCAGATAATCGGCGAACACCGGATCAGCGAGAATCGGCACATGGCCGAAGACATCATGGAAGACATCGGGTTCCTGGAGATAATCGAGCTGATCGGCACGGCGGATGAAATTGCCAGCGACGAAACGCCGATTGGCCATGTGATCGAAGAACACATCGTCGGGCACCAGCCCCGGCACTGCCACCACCTGCCAGCCGGTCAGCTTCACCAGTCGTTCGGAAAGCTCCTCGAAATCGGGAATGCCGGGCTTTGACAGCCGCAGCACATCGAGCCCGCGCAGATACGCGTTGGAGGCGCGGCCCGGCAGCAGCTTTGCCTGGCGTTCGAACAAGGTATCCCAGATCGCGTGTTCGGCGGCGCTATAGGTGTGCCAGCCCTGTGGAATCGTCCAATCGGCCCCGGCGCCTTCGGGTGGTCTTTCAAGCATGTGGGTGTCAGTTGCCATATTGCTGCCATACCACATTCGCGCGGTTGCAAGAAAGCTGAGCTAAGGTGTCAAATCAGGGCACCGCGTTCGTGCCGATAGAGCACCGATTGGTGCGCGTTTCGCGCCGATTGTGCGCTACAGCATGGATATGGACATGCCCGAAGCGCGCAAACCCGAAATCGTGATCATCGGCGCCGGCTTTGGCGGATTGGCCACCGCGCGCGGGTTACGACATGCGCACGCAACCGTGACGCTGGTCGATCGGCAAAATCACCACCTGTTCCAGCCTTTGCTCTATCAGGTTGCCACTGCCGGCCTGTCGCCCGCCGATATCGCCGCACCGATCCGCGCGATCGTCCGCCGCTTTCGCAACACCCGGGTGCTGCTCGATGCCGTGGCGGGGATCGATACAGCGGCGCACAAGGTGCATCTCGAAAGCGGCGTCGCGCTGCCTTATGACGCGCTGGTGATCGCGACGGGGGCGCGCCACAGCTATTTCGGACGCGACGACTGGGCGATCGATGCGCCGGGGATCAAGACAATCGACGACGCTATCCGCGTGCGCGCCAAGATTCTGGTCGCAATGGAACGCGCCGAGACCGAGCGGCAGGAAAAGCCCGAAACGCGGTCCAAGCACCTCACCTTCGTCATCATCGGTGGCGGCCCGACGGGCGTGGAAATGGCGGGCGCGATCGCTGAACTGACCCGCCACGCAGCGGACATGGATTTCCAGCATATCTCCCGCGAATGCGTGCAGACGATGCTGATCGAAGCAGGCCCACGCCTGCTCGCTGCTTTTCCAGAAGACCTGTCGGGTCACGCATTCGATGCCCTGACGAAGCTTGGCGTCGAGGTGCGGCTTGGCGGGCGGGTCACCGATATCGACAGCAATTCGGTGACCGTGGGAGATGAGAAGATCGCCGCCGCCGCGATCATCTGGGCAGCGGGCGTGCAGGCGTCCCCCGCTGCGCAGTGGCTCGGCGCCGAGGCGGACCGGGCGGGGCGTGTCATCGTAAACCCCAATATGAGCGTGCCCGGTCACCCCGATGTCTTCGTGATCGGCGACACATCGTCGGTCGAGGGAGCCGACGGACGGCCTGTGCCGGGCGTCGCGCCAGCCGCGAAGCAACAAGGCACGCATGTCGCGCGGATCATCGCAGCGACGATCCGGCGGCGGCGCCCGCCGGGGCGCTTCAAATACAAGAACTACGGCAACCTCGCCACGATTGGCCGCAAGCGCGCCGTCGCCGATTTTGGCAGGACCAAGCTCCACGGCTTTCCCGCCTGGGCGGTATGGTCGACCGCGCATATTTTCTACCTCACCGATTTTCGGGCGCGGCTGATCGTCGGCGCGAATTGGGCGTGGAACTATATTACGTTCGATCGCGGCGCCCGGCTGATCACCGGCCTTGGCGATGGCATGATGCCGCCCGCAATTTGGTCCGAACCAGCAGCGCCAGCGCCCACCACCGAGACGGTAGCCTAGCGGGCCCGCGCGGCCACGCCGATTGCCGGGAAATCGGTGAAGTATCCGTCCACCCCGAGATCGAGGAAGCGACGTATTTCCTCGGTAAGTCGGCCATGATTGGCGGGTGACTCGCCGTCACGCAGGCTTGGCGGCAGGAAAAAGTTTTCGGCGCGAAAGGTGTAGGGATGGAGCCGCAGGCCAGCGGCATGCGCGTCTGCGACGAGGCTCGTCGGCGGGGCATCGCCATTCTGGATCATCGCCTTGTCCGGGCCGATCCCATAGGCATAGGCCGCGACCGCCTTTAGCCCTGCAGGCGTCGTCATCGCAGCATAGCTTGGCGCGACGCCCTTCTTGCCGGCATCGGCGGGGCCGCCGATCGCGCTCATCAGCTGGATGAGCCGGATCGCGGTCAGCTTGTGTAGCGTCTTCAGATTATCGACTTCAAACGACTGGATGAAGACAGGCGCCGAGGCGCTATCCCAACCTGCGGCCTTCAATTGCGCGACCAGACGCGCCTCCATGGGTTTCCCGATCGAGGCGAAATAGCTTGGGTGCTTGGTTTCGGGATAGATGCCAATCGTGCGGCCGCGCTTCTTCGATTCGGTTTTGGCGAGCGTAATGATCTCCGCCAGCGTAGGAATTTGGAACTCACCGTCATATTTGGCATTATCGGGCCGGAGCTGCGGCAGGCGTTCCCGTGCCCGCAAAGTCTTCAGTTCGGCGAGCGTGAAATCCTCGGCAAACCAGCCGTTATGGAGCTCGCCATCGATCGTCCTCGTTGTCTTGCGGCTGGCGAATTCGGGATGGGCGGCGACATCGCTTGTGCCGGTGATATCGTTTTCATGCCTGGCGACGAAGACATCGTCCTTGGTCAGCACCAGATCGGGCTCAATGAAATCGGCGCCTTGATCGATCGCAAGCGTGTAGGAAGCGATGGTATGTTCAGGGCGAAGGCCGCTTGCGCCGCGGTGGGCGATGACGATCGGAGGCGAAAGCGGCTTGGCGGCAGGCATGGTCATCACGCCAGTCTGCCCGCTTGCCGGGACGGATGCCAGCAGTGCAATGGGCACCCAGATGCGATTCCACTTGCGCAACGAGCCCGAAGTCCGTTTCATATGGTAATCCTTATCCGTGAACCCCATTTCCCACCGGCGCGTTACAGCATCTCTCTAAGAGGGGCCATTCATGCATTTCAAAATTAACGGCCAGGCCATCCAGGCCGAGCCCGATATCCGCACGTCGCTGCTCGATCTGCTCCGCGATCATGCGGGGCTTACGGGCACCAAGAAGGGCTGCGATCACGGCCAGTGCGGCGCGTGCACCGTCATCGTCAACGGTCGGCGGATCAACGCCTGCCTGACGCTGGCGGTGATGCATCAGGACGATGAGATCGTAACGATCGAGGGGATCGGCAGCGCCGACGCGCTCCACCCGTTGCAAGCGGCATTCATCAAGCATGATGGCTTCCAGTGCGGCTATTGCACGCCGGGGCAGATTTGTTCGGCGGTGGCGATGCTCGACGAAGTGAAGGCCGGCTGGGCGAGCCATGTCAGCGCATCGCTCGACGATGTGACCCTCGACGATGACGAGATATCGGAGCGAATGAGCGGCAACCTGTGTCGCTGTTCGGCCTATCCCAACATCGTCGATGCGATCCGCGAAGTGGCCGAGCTTGAGGCGGTAGGCGCATGAAGCATTTCGACTATGTGAAGGCCGACGGCCCCGAAGCTGCGGTTGGCGCAAGCGGCGATGGCGTTCGCTTCATCGCGGGCGGCACCAATTTGCTCGATCTGATGAAGCTCCAGATCGAGACGCCGGCGACACTGGTCGATATCAGCCGGCTCGATCTGGCGACGATCACCGATACTATAGACGGCGGGCTGTCGATCGGCGCGCTCGTCACCAACAGCGATCTGGCCCAAGATGGGCGGGTGCGCGCGCATTATCCCGTGCTGGCCCGGGCGCTGCTTGCCGGCGCGTCGCCGCAATTGCGCAACAAGGCGACGACGGGGGGCAATCTGCTCCAGCGGACGCGCTGCTATTATTTCTATGATACCGCGCGGGCCTGCAACAAGCGCGATCCGGGCAGTGGCTGTGCGGCGCAAGGCGGATTCAACCGGATCATGGCCGTGCTCGGCACGAGCGAAGAGTGCATCGCCACGCACCCAAGCGACATGGCAGTGGCGATGCGCGCACTCGACGCGGTGATCGTGACGCTGCAGCCCGGCGGCGACCGGCGGCGGATCGCGATCGGCGACTTTTACCGGCTACCCGGCGAAACGCCACAGATCGAGACCGTGTTAGAAGCTGGTGAGCTGATCACGCATATCGAGCTACCCCCGGCGCCTGCTGGCAAGCAAACGTATCGCAAGGTACGCGACCGCGCCTCCTATGCCTTTGCGCTCGTATCGGTGGCGGGCATTGTGTCGGTCGAACATGGCAGGATTGCCAATGCTACGCTTGCTTTTGGCGGCCTCGGGCCGATGCCTTGGCGCAATCCAGCGGTTGAGGCGGCGCTAATCGGCAACGCGCCCACGACGGCAGTATTTGAGGCAGCGGCGGACGCCCTGCTTGCCGATGCGAAGGGATTTGGCTCGAACGATTTCAAAATCCCGCTCGCGCGCCGCACGCTGATCGCGACGCTGCGGGATTTGACGATGGGCGACCTGACGGAGGACGCGGCATGAGCGAACACAAGATGGATGCCGATTACGGCCCCTCGGCACTGGACCGCGGCGTGCAAGGGCTGATCGGCAAGGGGCTCGACCGGACTGATGGCATCGCCAAGGTGACGGGCGCGGCGATCTATGCCGCCGAGCACAAGCCGCGCGGCAAGCTCGCTTATGGCTTTCCGATTATCGCGACGATTGCGGTTGGCGCCGTCAAATCGGTCGATACGATCGAGGCAGCGCTGATGCCCGGCGTGATCAAGATCATCACCGATGATCCCCGCCTGCCGAGCGAATCGCCCAATATCGGCGCCGACATGGCGCCGCGTTTCGACGGTACGGTCGAGAGCTATGGCCAGATCGTCGGTCTGGTCATCGCCGAAAGTTTCGAGGAGGCGCGCGCCGCCGCCATGGCGGTGACGATCGACTATGCTCCGCAAAAGGGCAAGTTCGACACGATCGCCAATATCGACAGCGCCAAGCCGCCGCACGAAGGCGCGATGCTGCCCGATGCGATCAAGGGCGATGTCGATGCAGCGATGGCTGGTGCCGAGGCGACGATAGATGTGACCTATACGACGCCCTATCAGGTCCATGCCGCGATGGAACCGCACGCCGCGGTCGCTGAATGGGACGGGGATGACCTGACGCTTTATGGGTCCATCCAGATCATGCGCGCCTGCCGGCCGATGTTTGCCAAGTCGCTTGGCATCGATATCGCGCGGATCAGGATGCTCTCGCCTTTCATTGGCGGTGGTTTCGGCGGCAAGATCGGCGGGCCCGAAATCGTGCTCGCAGCGATAGGCGCGCAGGCGGTTGGACGGCCGGTGAAGGTCGCGCTGACGCGCCAGCAACTATTCCATTCGATCTTCGGGCGATCCGATACGCACCAGCGGATCAGGCTGGCAGCGACCCGCGAGGGGAAGCTGACCGGGATGGCCCAAGACAGCGTCGTCAGCCAAAAAATGGGGGTCGCTTTTTTCGAGCCAGTCGCGCTTGGCGCGCTGTCGCTCTATGCGGCCGAAGCGCGGCAATTCACGACCAGGATCGTCAAACTGAACGTCACCCGCGCTGGCGCCGTCCGCGCGCCGGGCGAGGCGGTCGGGATGATGGCGCTGGAAACCGCGATGGACGAAATGGCCGAACAGCTGGGGCTTGACCCGATCGCGTTCCGCAAGCTCAACGAGCCCCAGGTCGATCCAATGCGCGGCGTCCCTTTTTCAACGCGGCGGCTGACCGATTGCCTCGATCAAGGCGCGAAGCGGTTTGGCTGGGACAAGCGTGTCGCAACTCCGGGATCGGTACGCGAGGGTGAATGGTTGATCGGGATGGGCATGGCGACCGCGGCGCGCGTCAACTTCCTGACCAACAGCGATGCGCGCGTGCGGCTGACGCCTGAAGGCAATGCCGAAATCGAAACCGACATGACCGATATCGGCACCGGTACCTATACGATCCTGGCGCAGATTGCCGGTGAGATGCTCGGGCTGCCGATGGAGCGAATCAAGGTGACCCTTGGCGATTCGAACCATCCCGATGGGGCAGGATCGGGCGGATCATTTGGTGCGGCGTCGAGCGGATCGTCAGTTCAGCTCGCCTGCGACGATCTGGTCGCCGAACTCGCGCGGCGGATGGACTCGAAGCCCGAGGACATGACGTTGAAGGACGGCCACGCCATCGCCGGCAACAAGCGCGTGCCAATCGCGGAGCTCGTCGGCGGCGAGGCGATCGAGGCGATGGGTGTGCTGCGCCCGGGCAAGAACAGCCGCACCTTCAGCCAGGCAACCCACGGCGCGCAATTCGCCGAGGTCGCGGTCAACGCGGTCACGGGTGAAGTCCGGGTGCGGCGGATGCTCGGCGTGTTCGATTGCGGGCGCATTTTGAATGCGAAGACCGCGCGCAGCCAGGCGCTTGGCGGGATGATCTGGGGGCTTGGATACGCGCTCCACGAACATGCCGTGCTCGATCAGCGCAGTGGCTCCTACGTGAACCGCGATCTGGGCGAATATCATATCCCGGTCAACGCCGATGTGCCGCAGATCGAAGCCTATTTCGTCG
>JBBQAG010000072.1:0-12465 GCA_038315875.1 Sphingomonadales bacterium
ACGCCGCGGATGCGGGGCAAGGTTGCGCTGCGCGTGAAGCGCGCGGGCATATTGCACTGGCGATACGACCCGGTTGGGCCGGTGATGACGCCTGCGTCGGTCAGCCCTGCGGGATCGGCGATGGTCGGGCAGCCGGTCGCTGCCGTTACCAGCGTGCTCGTCGGCGTTGGGGTCGGCGTTGGCGTTGGCGTAGGCGCTGGCGTGTTGTTGATCGTTACGTTGCCGCCGGTGCCCGGTGACGCAACATCGGTGGCGCCACAGCCGCTCAGTGCAGCCGCCGACGCGGTCGCAAATAGTATGCGACGTAGATTCGAGTTCATCATTTCCCTGTCTCCAGCGTGTTATCGTGCCCGACCAGATGGCCGTTGCGTTCACGATGCAGCCGCGAGTCGTGTTGCCCCCGCGCTCCCATCGACACCGCCTTTAGAAAGGGTGCGTGACGGGACCATGCTATTCGCGTGACACTTTTCAGTATTTAAAATGACATATAAAAGACGTGACCCGCAGGCTTCAGCCAGAGCTCCGGGCGCACGCGGCTTCGCCAATCCGACGTCAGATATCCGCAGTGATCAGGCCCATGGTCGACGGCGGAACCACTGAGTCAGCACATATTTCGTGCCAGCGCGTACCTTCATTCCTTGATGGAGCGTCGCTGGGTTGCCTGTGCCATCGATCCGTAGATTGTCCCACATCAGCAGCTTTCCGGTTTCGGGCTGGATCGTCTTGTCGACTGCGCGAAATCGGGTGGCACCACCGGCGATCGGCTCGTTGAGATAGATCATTGCGGTCCAAGTCCGCTGCCCGGCGACGCTGCAGAAGGTGTCGTAATCGGCACCTTCAGGGTCGAAATAGTCAGTGTGCTGCTTGAATTCCTGACCTACGCCGTATCGCTGCCCTTGAAGGGGTTCGCCGTGACGAGGATCGATGCCCATCAAGGCAGTCAGCCGATCGACGATCGCGCAAGTGAGCGGATCGTCTGCGCCAAGGTCACACGTCTCGCTGGTGCGAAACGCGGCATCGCCGTTCGGATCAGAAACCGTAGAGGGGCGACGCTGCGCATCAATGCGCGCGATCAATTCGGCGCATAATTCGGGCTCAACGAACCCGCGTTTGACGAACAGCGTCAGCTTGGGGTTCGGTAACTTCTGAATGCCCGGCATCTTCGCCAGTCGCGCGATCAACGCCGCAGCGGGATGACCTGACGGATCAGGCCCTACTTGCTTAAAAGACTGGGACATGCCGAACGGTTTCCATTGCCTGGATCGACCGCGCTGGTATCGTGCAAAGGCTGCGCGGGCAACGCCGGGGCCTTAGCAGTGGTGATCCTGCGCGCGACAACTGTCTTTTAGATTTCATCTCCAAGACACATTTCTGCAACGCGGGGCGCTTAGCAAGCCCTTCGCCGGGGGTAATTGAATGAGGCTGGGAATCGATGCAAGGGCGCGAGACGCGTTGCGACGGCTGCCTGCCACCACGGTTTATTCCGCGCTTGAGCTTGCTCTGATGGCCATCCTGGCGGTGCAGGGCGCGCGATTGATCTGGACGATCGCGACGCCGGTCGGGCCGCTCGGCGCCTTTAGGGCGACGATGCCGGGGACGGCTGGATCACCTGCCGAGCTGCTGCGCGGTTTCGATCCGTTCTTCAGGCTTGATGCCGGCGGCGCCGCTGCCGCGCCTGCCGTCGTCACATCGCTGCAAATGATTCTTTATGGCACCCGGATCGACGAAGCCACGGGCCGTGGATCGGCGATTATCGCCACCGCAGACGGTGTCCAGAACAGCTATTCGGTTGGTACCGAGGTGGCCCCCGGGGTGATGCTGAAGGAAGTTGCCTTCGATCACGTGACATTGAGCCGGGGCGGAGCGGACGAAGATCTTTTCATCGATCAATCGGGCAGCGCCGTACCGACCGTGCCGACCACCGCAACGCAGAGCTCTGGCAGCGTGCTCGATGCAGCCCCGGCAACGCCTTCCAGCAATCGCATCACGCTGGCCCAGATAAAAACCGATATCGGCTTTATTCCGCGGATCGATGGCGGCAGGGTGACCGGGCTGGTCGTGCGTCCGCAGGGATCGGGCGCGACATTCAAACGCGCAGGATTGAAAGAGGGTGATATCGTGACTCAGATCGGCGGGCGCGCGGTTAGCGGCCAGGGCGACATTGAAGGCCTTGCCGCGCAGTTCGCCAATGGGGGCAATATTTCGTTGACCGTCGAGCGCGGCGCCGAAGTGCTCCCCATTGTCATTTCGGTATCGGGCCAGTGAAACAACGCTTTACTGCCGCTGCAGCGCTGGCGCTGTTGATTGCCGGGCCGCTTGGCGCGCAAACGACGCTGAATGTGCGGGACGCTGATATCCGCGCCTTCATCGCCGATGCCGCAAAGGTGACGGGGCGGACCTTCATCATTGACAGCCGGGTGCAGGGCAAGGTGACCGTGGTGACCGATCGGCCGCAATCGCGATCGGAGTATTTCGAGATTTTCCTGTCGACGCTCCGTGCCAACGGCCTCGTGGCAGTGCCAACTTCGAACGGTGCCTTCCGCATCCAGCCGACCGAAAACGCCTCGTCGCAGCCGAGCCGGGTGGGCAGCGCCGGCGCATCGCGAAACAGTTTTGTTACGGAAGTGATCCGCCTGCGTTCGATCGACGCCAGTTCGGCGGTGGACACCGTCCGCACATTGGTAAGCCCGCAAGGATCGGTGACAGCCAACCGCGCGGGCAATTCGATCGTCATCGTCGATTTCAGCGACAATGTGCGGCGGGTGCGCGAGGTGGTCCGCCGGATCGATACCGATAATGCATCGACCCGGGTGATCGCATTGAAAAATGCGGGCGCCAGAGAGATCGCGACCGCGCTTCAGGCGCTTGTCAGCAGCGGCCAGCAGGCGGGAGGAACGGGCCAGGGTGTCTCGGTGGTGGCGATCACGAGCTCGAATGCCGTTGCCTTGCGTGGCGACCCGTCAACGGTTGCACGGCTCGCCGACGTCGCGAGCGATCTCGATCGGCGCGCATCGCTCGGCACCGAGATCAAGGTCGTGTTTCTTCAAAATGCCGATGCAGGCCAGCTATTGCCCGTTCTCCAGCAGCTTGTCGGACAGCAACCGACCGAAGCCCCGCAACAGACCCAGCTTTCTCAGCAAACCGGTGGGCTCAACGGGGCGAATTCGCGCAATATCGTGCCGCCGCAGGGTCAGCTGTCATCGGCAGCACCCGCCCAGGGCGGCGCCGGGCAACCCGCGATCGTTGCCGAGGGCGGACGGACGGCGGCGGTCGTCACCCGCTTTTCGGGCGCGAATGCGATCGTGATCGCAGCGCCTGCCGAGGTCCAGCGCCAGCTCGCCGACGTGATCGCGCAGCTCGATACGCGGCGCGAGCAAGTGCTCGTCGAGGCAATCATTGCCGAGGTTTCCGATTCGACTGCAAATCAGCTTGGTTTCCAGTTCCTGCTCGGCAGCCTTGGCGGCAGCGCGATTCCGATCGCTGCGACCACGTTCAGCAATTCTGCGCCCAATCTGCTGACCGTCGCAGGCGCGATTGGTGCGCGCCGTTTGAATACCGCCACGACGACTGTGAACGGCACGACCACCGTTACCTCCACAAACAGCCAGATCAGCGATCAATTGGCCCAGGCAGCGATCGGTTCGCTGCTTGGCGCGGCGGGCGGTTTTGGCGGGGTGGCGACGACGATTGGCAAGGATGGGGTATTCGGCGGCATCATCAACGCGCTGAAATCGGATACGACGTCCAACCTGCTGCAGGCGCCACATGTCATCACGCTTGATAACCAGCCGGCGCGCATCCTCGTCGGGCAGGAAATCCCGATCACCACGGGGCAGGCTCTCAGTCAGAATTTCGACAATGCTTTCCGCACCGTGCAGCGCGAAAATGTCGGCATCCAGCTAGAAGTGCGCCCGCAGGTGAATTCGAGCGGCACGATCAAGCTTTTCCTGCACCAGCAGGTCAGCTCGGTGTCCGGCCCGGTTTCTAACGACAATAGCGATCTGATCCTCAACAAGCGCGAGGTGGAGACCACGCTGACGGTCGACGACGGCCAGATCGCGGTGATCGGCGGGTTGCTCGACGAGAATGAGCGGCGGACGATCGAGAAGATTCCCTTGCTTGGCGACATTCCTGGCCTAGGCAATCTGTTCAAATCCAAAGCGCGTTCACGCACCAAAACCAATTTGATGATCTTCATCCGGCCGACGATATTGCGCACCGCAGAAGACAGCCGCCGGGTGACCGAACAGCGCTATGGCTATCTGCGCGTCCAGCAGGGTTTGCAGAATCCGAATGCCGAGCCAAGTATCGATCAACTGGTTCGCGATTATATGGGCGCTGAGCCCCCACTGCCGCCCTCGCCGGCGCCGGGCAGCATCGAGGACCCTCGGATTGGCCTGCCGATCATGCGCAGTTCAACTCAGACGATACGCCCCGTAAAAGGGGCGCCAAAATGACGATCGTTCCCGGTATGATGATTAATCCGAACGACGACGCCATCCAGCCATTGCCCGAGATTTCGCCGCTGCCCGAGGCGATAATCGGCATTCCCTATGCCTTTGCCCGTCGCTTCGGCGTGGTGCTCGATTCGGGCGATCCGGGGCATTTTGCGGTCGCAATGCGCGAAGGGAGCGATCCAAAGGTGCTGCTCGAACTGCGCCGCCATCTCGCGCGGCCCTTCGATGTAACGTTTACGAGTGCGGAGGACTTTGATCGGCTTTTGTCGACGCGCTATGCGATGGACGGGCAGGCCGCTGCCGCCGCTGCGGGCTCGCTTGGCCTTGGCGATGAGCTAGACATGCTTGCCGGCAATCTGCCGACCGCGGAGGATCTGCTGGATACCGCAGACGATGCGCCGGCGATCCGGCTGATCAACGGTATCATCGCCGATGCTGCGCGTAACGGCGTCTCCGATATCCATATCGAACCCTATGAGACGGGATTGGTCGTGCGGATGCGGATCGACGGCGTGTTGCGCGAAACGCTCAGGATGCCGCCGCATGTCGCGCCAGTCGTGGTCAGCCGGATCAAGGTCATGGCGCGGCTCGATATTGCCGAACGCCGGGTGCCGCAGGATGGCCGGATTGGCCTGTCGCTTGGTGGCAAGCTCCTCGACGTGCGTGTATCGACGTTGCCGAGCCGCGCGGGCGAGCGCGTGGTGCTGCGCATTCTCGACAAGGACAATGCCGGGATCGATCTCGATGTGCTGGGAATGAGCCCCACCATCAATACGATGCTCCGCCACGCAGTGTCCGAACCCAATGGCATCGTACTTGTCACTGGCCCGACCGGATCGGGCAAGACGACAACGCTCTATGCGGCCCTGCGCCTGCTCAACGATGGCACCAGCAATATTCTGACGGTCGAAGACCCGATCGAATATGCAATGGACGGGATCGGGCAGACGCAGGTCAATCCGAAGGTGGGCCTTACCTTTGCCGCTGGCCTGAGGGCGATCCTTCGGCAGGACCCCGATGTGGTGATGGTCGGCGAAATCCGTGACCGCGAGACGGCCGAGATTGCCGTCCAGGCCTCGCTCACCGGGCATCTGGTTCTCTCCACGGTGCACACCAATGATGCAGTCGGGGCGATCACGCGGATGCGGGATATGAAGATCGAGCCGTTCCTGCTCGCCTCGACGCTGCGCGGGGTGATCGCGCAGCGACTTGTACGGCGGCTGTGCCAGCATTGCCGCAAGCCCGTGCAGGCCCAGGGTTCGGTCTCGTCCTTGCTTGGCTTTGATACCGGCGCGATCGTCTATGAACCCGTTGGGTGCGATGAATGCGCCGGCAGCGGCTTCAAGGGGCGGATCGGCGTATTTGAAGCGATCCGGATCGACGAGACGATCCGCCGACTGATCAATGATGGCGGCGATGAAGCGATCATCGCGCGTCACGCTTTCCTCCACGCCCCCAATCTTGGCGCTGCGGCACGCCAGCTCGTGCGAGACGGCCTGACCACGCCCGAGGAGGCCGTGCGCGTCTCGCGCAGTGAAATGGCCGATGCCTGATTTCGATTATCTCGTGATCGACACAGCCGGGCGCGAGAAGCGCGGGGCGATCGTGGCGGAATCGATCGATCACGCCAAGACGGTGCTCGATGCCCGCCGGCTCTACGTCGTCCGGATCGAGCCCGGCTTGTCCGCCGCCGCGCGCCCCAAGGGCAAGCCGCTGCTCCAGCAGCTGCGTGGCAGGCGGATGAGTGCAAAACATCTCACCCTCTTCACCCGCCAGTTGGCGACGCTCAATCGTGTCAGTCCGCTTGAGGAATCATTGCGCACGATCGTTCGCCAGACCGAGCAGGAACAGGTTCGCGAAATCGTTGGCGCGGTGCACACCGGCGTCATGGAGGGACGCCGGCTGGCCGAATCAATGGCGCGCGAGGGCAAGAGCTTTCCGGCGCTTTATTGCGCGATGGTGTCGGCTGGCGAAAGTTCCGGCTCGCTGCCGACCATCCTCGATCGGCTCGCGATATTGCTTGAACGGCAAGCGGAAATTCGCGGCAAGATGATCACGACGCTCGCCTATCCAGCGGTGCTGGCGGTCGTGGCGATGGCGGTGGTGACGGCATTGATGGTTTTTGTGGTGCCGCAAGTCGTCGAACAATTCGATACCGTCGGCCAGCAACTGCCGCTGCTCACTCGCATCGTCATGTGGATATCGGCTTTTTTGGTGAATTGGTGGTGGGCAATCATACTGGGGGGCGTTTTGCTGGCCGCTGGTTTCATCCAGGCGCTGCGCGAACCCGCGATCCGGCTGTCGTTCGATAGCTGGCTGCTCAGGCTGCCGCTGATTGGCCGGCTGCTGCGCGATCTGCATGCAGCGCGGATGGCGCGGACGCTGTCGACAATGGTCGCGAGCCGCCTGCCGCTGCTGGAAGGTTTGGCGCTGACGGCTGGCACGATCCATAATCGGCGGCTCAGGCTGGCTTCTGACGAAATCGTCGAATCGATCCGCGGCGGCGGCAGCCTGTCGGCGGCGATGAGGCGGGCAGGCGTGTTCCCGCCGCTGCTCACCTATCTTGCCGCGAGCGGCGAGGCGGCGGGGAAGCTAGACGAGATGCTTGAACGCGCCGCCGACTATCTCGAGCGTGAATTCGATCGCTTCACGGCGACCGCATTGTCGTTGCTGGAGCCGCTGATCATTGTCGTGATGGGAGGTATCGTCGCGACGATCGTGCTATCGATCCTGCTGCCGATCCTGCAACTCAACACGCTGGCCGGCCAGTGAGGATGATCATGCGTAGCAAGCCCGACCCAAAGAAGCGCCGTCAGAACGGCTTCACCTTGGTGGAACTGATGGTCGTGATCGTCATCCTTGGCCTGTTGGCGACGATCGTCGCGCTCAACGTGCTGCCAAGCGGGGACCGCGCCCGCACCGAGAAAGCCAAGGCCGATATCGCGACGATCGAAGATGCGCTCGAGCTCTACAAGCTACAGAACCTCAACTATCCAGCCACATCGGATGGACTGCAGGCGCTCGTCAGCGCACCGGCATCGCTGACCGATCCGTCGCGTTACCAAAAGGGCGGCTATATCAAGAAATTGCCGAAGGATCCGTGGGGCAAGGCGTATCTCTACACGTCGCCTGGCAGCCACGGGGCAATCGATATCTGGACTTATGGGGCAGACGGCAAGGAAGGCGGCGAGGGGGTCGATGCCGATATTGGAAGCTGGCAATAGCCGGCCCGCCCCCCTCGATCGGGGCTTCATCCTCACCAAAAAATCCACCGGTCACGGCTCCGCGTCCTTGAGGCGTTCCGCCGAACAAGGCTTCACGTCTTTGAGGCGTTCCGCCGAACAAGGCTTCACGCTGATCGAGTTGATGATCGTCGTCACGATCATTGCCCTGGCGTCGGCGTCGGTGGTGCTCGCTTTTCCCGATCCGCGTGGACGGCTGCGCGACGATGCCGAGACGTTTGCCGCCCGGGTTCGCGCCGCGCACGATATCGCAATCATCGAGGGCCGCTCCGTGAGCGTCTGGGTGAGCGTGGATGGCTATGGTTTCGATTGCCGGGCCGATGGCGCCTGGCAGCCAATCAGCGAGAAGCCGCTTCGGGTTACCCGGTGGCGCCCTGATATCCACCCGACGATCGCTGCGGCGGCGGGGCGCGACCGCGTGATTTTCGATTCGACCGGCCTCGCCAATGCGCCGCTCGACATCGCGCTGTCGCGCACGGGCGATATCGTCCGCCACGTGATCGTCGCCGCCGACGGATCGGTGACGATCAATGGCTGAGCGCGCTCCAAAGACGAACGATCGCGTTTCGCTTGCTTGGCCTGCCGCCGTCGCCGGCTTCACGTTGATCGAAATGATGGTGGCGCTTGCGGTGTTCAGCCTGGCAGCACTGGCACTGATCAGGCTGGAAGGCGCGACGATCCGTAGTACAGGGTCGCTCGATGCCACATTGCTCGCGCAGATCGTCGCACGCAACATCGCGGTGGAGAGCCTTACCGATGCAACGCTGCCGGTGGCGGGCGAAACGCGCGGGGTTGAGGAAAATGGCGGGCGCCTCTGGTCGTGGCGGCGTATCGCGAGCCCGCTTGGCGATCAGGGGGCGATCCAGATCGAGGTGAGCGTCGCTGATCCCGCCGGCACGTCGCTCGGCCATTTGAGCGTGATCCGGCTGCGCGATCGTCCGCCGACACCCAAGGCGCCACAATCGGGCGGACGATTGTGATGAAGCCTCGGGCCATCCGAAATGCCGAAAGCGATTTCGAACCCTTGGCGAGTTCCGCCGAAAACGGCTTCACGCTCCTGAGGCGTTCCGCCGAACACGGCTTCACGCTGATCGAGATGATGGTCGCGCTGCTGATCTTCGGCATCCTTGCAGCAGCCGGTGTCGCGCTTTTGTCGTTCAGCGTGCGCGCACAGGCGGTGACGACGGCACGGCTTGACGATATCGGCGCGCTCAACCGGCTCTCCTCGGCCTTGTCGGCAGATGGTGCCCAGGCGACCGCGCGCGTGGCGAGAGACGAGAACGGGACCCCACTGCCGGCGTTCGAAGGTGGCGCTGGATCGGGCGATGCGCCGATGTTGCGCTTCGTGCGCGCTGGTTGGACCAATCTCGATCAAGCCCCGCGCGCAAGCACGCAGAAGGTGGAGTACCGGCTGCAGAACGGCGTGCTTGAGCGGATCGCGTACCCGATGCTTGATGGTGCGGCGCCCTTATCACCGGCAATGTTGCTCAAGGGCGTGTCCCGGATCGCCATGCGGTATCGCGTTGCCGGCGCGTGGAGCGATCGCTGGCAGGGCAGCGCAGAAGCGCCCTTGCCACAAGCCGCCGAGATGCAGATCGTGCGCGAGGATGGCACGCGGTTTCGCATCCTGGTGCTGGTAGGTACCGGTTATGCACCGCCGGAGCCAACGCCGTGAAGCAGCGCCGCCTCGACAAGACCAGCGAACGCGGCGCGGCATTGCTCACGGTGTTGTTGCTTGTCGCAGTTATCTCGGTGCTGGCAGCAAGTGCGCTTGAAAAGCTGCGGCTGGCGACGCGTCTGGCGGGCAATACCATCGCGCTTGATCAGGCGCGGGCCTATGCGATGGCGGGCGAAGCGCTGGCGATGACCCGCATCGACTCTGTGCTCGGCCGAGATTCCGCGCGGGTTACCCTGGCGGGCGACTGGAGCGGCAAACCCTTTGCGGTGCCCGTTCCGGGGGGGATTGCGACCGCAACGGTGGTCGATGGAGGCAATTGCTTCAATCTCAACGGCCTTGTTCAAGAGGGCGCGCCAGGCATTTATATCGCCCGGCCGGCATCGGTCGCGCAGTTCACCCGGCTGATGCAGATCATCGGGATTCCCGATCGGGTCGGTGCCGGGATTGCGGCCGCGAGCGCCGACTGGATCGATAGCGACGACACGTCGCTTCCCTCGGGTGCCGAGGACCCGGCCTATACTCGGCTTGCGACGCCCTATCGTACGGCCAACACGCTGATTGGCGATCCGAGCGAGTTGCGCGCGGTATCGGGCGTTACACCGGAGATTTATGCAAAACTGCGACCATTTATCTGCGCCCTGCCGCGGGCGGCCCCGTCCCGCATCAACGTCAATACGCTGCTTCCCGATCAAGCGGCGTTACTGGTAATGCTGTTACCCGATACGATCGATATCGGTCGGGTGCGGACGCTGCTGCTTGGGCGGCCCGCCCAGGGCTTTACCAGCACGGTCGCGTTTTTTGGCGAGCTTGCCCGGGCCGGTACGGTGACAGGACCCGAGGCGCAGGCGCAGACGGCGGTGACCACCCAATGGTTTTCGCTGAAGGTCGATGTAGCATTGGGGGGAGCGGAATTGACCGAAACTGCGTTGATCGACGTGACCCAGCCGCCAGCCCGGCTGGTATCACGCCAATGGGGCGACCCGTCGTGACCGAAACTCGAGTCCTGTTCATGCCGACGTCCGCCGAGCCCGGCTATCGCTGGTTGAGCTTGGGTGAAGGAGGGATCTCTGCGCGAGGCGAAGGCGTGCCGGGACCTGACGATACCCCCTCGATCGTGATCGTACCGGCAGAGGACGTGACGCTGCATTGGGCCTCGCTCCCCGATCGATCGGCTGCACAATCGGTCGCGGCGGCGCGTGTGCTGGTTGCTCAGGCCAGCGCCACACCGATCGCCGATCTGCACGTTGCGGTGGGCAATGAAGACGGCGCCGACGAGCGACCGATCGGCGTTGTATCGACCAGCCGGATGATGGCGTGGTTGGCCGATCTTGCCAGCGCAGGGGTCGATCCGACGGCGATGATCCCGGCGCCGATGCTGCTGCCACGCCCGGATGAAGGGTTTCTCCGTGCCGATCTTGGTGGTGACGGTGTCGTGCGCGGCGCGACGAGTGGCTTTGCCGACGAAGCGCGGTTGACCGAATTGGTGACGGGCGGCGTCCCCCCAACCGTGATGAGCCGCGATGCGATCGAACGCGCGATCGTCGCTGCCGTCGCCGCGCCATCCCTCGATTTGCGCCAGGGGGTTTTTGCCCGGCGGCGTCGGCTTGGTATCGATTGGGCGCTGATCCGCCGACTTGGCTGGCTGAGCGTCGCGGTGCTGACGGTGACGCTGATGATCAGCCTCGTCCAGATAATGAAATACAGCTTTGCCGCAGATGCAATCGAGCGGCGGATCGATCTGATGGCACGCCAGGGTCTGCCGCGCGGCGAGGCCGTCAGCGATGCTGGACGGCAGCTCGATGCGCGGATGACGTCGCTCCGCGGCGCCGGGCTGGGCTTTAGTCGAACCGCAGCCTCGGTCTTCAGCGTGATCCAGTCGGTGCCGGGAAGCGAACTGCGCACGCTGTCGTTCGATGGCAGTGGGAAATTGACGGTGAGCGTCGTCGCGCAAAGCGAAGGGCAAGTGAACGAAGTGAAGCGACGGATCGAAGCGCTGGGGCTGCTCGTGCAAGCAGGCGTTTTTCAAGCCAGCAACGGCCGGATCAGCGGCGTATTCACGGTGAGCGCGCCATGATCGCGAGCCTGCGCACCTGGTTTACGATGCTGTCGTTGCGTGAAAAGCGGCTGGTGCTTGTCGCGATGGCACTGGCGGTGCTTACATTGTTCTGGTTTGGCCTGATCCGGCCCGTCGGCGATGGATTGGCATCGGCCAAAGTGCGCCACAACGACGCCGTTGTCCGCCTCGCTGAAACCGAGCGGGCGATACGGGCACTCGCCGAAATGCAGCGCAACCGTCCAGCGCCCTTGTCGGTGCCTTTGGACGTCGCGATTCGCGAAAAGGCAGCGGCAGCGGGTTTCACGCTCGCTAATCTGACGCCACAATCGAACAACGCCGTCCAGATCCAGCTTGCGGCGGCGCGGCCGAGCGCCTTGTTCGGCTGGATTGCGACGCTGGAGGCTGAGGGCATCCTGGTCGAATCGGTGACGACCACCGACAATGGCGACAAGACGCTGTCCGCAGCGCTGACATTGAAAGCGCGGGGCATCTAATGAAAATCGGCTTGGCGACACGGCCTACCGCGATTTTCGGCGCGATGATGCTGGTTGCATTGATCGTGCTGATGCCAATGCGGTTGGCGTTGTCGATTTTCGGTTTCGGCGATGCCGGCTTGTCGGCGCGGCAGGTAAGCGGGCCAGTGTGGTTTGCCCGGCTCAACGAGGCGCATTTCGGTGAACTCGATCTGGGTGATTTGCGCGCGGGCCTGTCGCCGTTTCAATTGCTGATTGGCCGCGCGCGGGTCGATCTGCGCGGCATCGTGCGAGGCGGCGGTCCAGCAGAGGCACGTCCGATCAGCGGCGCCATCACGGTCAGCCGGCACAGCTTCGGATTTGATGATTTGACGGCGGCGGTGCCGGTCGGGGCGGTGTTCTCTCCGTTGCCAGTGTCACAGGTCGATCTTGATGGCGTTAGCGTGCGTTTCGACGGCGGCGCTTGTGCAACTGCGGAAGGGCGGGTGAAGGCAGTCTTGACGGGCGGCATCGCCGGCATTCCATTATCGCAGGGGCTTAGCGGCACCGTGCGGTGCGC
>JBBQAG010000042.1:0-20281 GCA_038315875.1 Sphingomonadales bacterium
CATCCGTTTCGTGCGCTTTGCAGGCGTCACCCAATATCCCGTTCGTCTCGCTGCTCGACCATGGGACACAGGCGGCATTTCTCGCTCATGCTCCGCACGACGAACGTTCAAACCGTCTTTGATCGTGCGCTTGCGATCGGCTGGTGGGCAGAAACGCCGATCTACGCTTTTGAATTTGGCGGGTCGAAACTCAAGAACGTGGTTCTGACCGGGCCAGACGGCATCAATGTCGCGCTTTATGAGCGATCGTTTCCGGCCTTTACCGAATATCCGCTGGGGCTGATGGGGCCAGCCTTCAACAGCATGCGTATGGTCAGCGATCAAAGGATCTCGGTAGCCTTTTACCGGGACAGGCTGGGCTTTTCGCAGGCATTTGATTCTGACTATGTCGATCCCGCGCCGGGACCCAACAATTTTTCAATTCCCCAAAATTACGCGACCAAGGTCATCAGGCGTGCATCCGCAATGCACCCGGTTGCCAATGGATCGGGTCGGGTCGAATTGATGCAGTTCGTTGGGTTCACGGGCCGTGACCTTTCGGCAGGTGCTATCGCCCCAAATCTGGGAATTCTTTCAGTCCGGTTTCCAGTTTCCAATATCGAAAGCTATCGTGATGCGCTTGCAACAAAGGCAGTTCGGCCAGTCCAAACTGGAATGTCGGTAAAGATCGCGGGCGTGGGTACTGCCGATATATTGGCGGTGCGCGACCCTGACGGCAACCTGTCCGAATTTTACGAGGTTCGCCGATGACCGCAACGGAAATGCACGATCAGGGCACGGTATAATTTCTGGCGGTTCCCTTTCCGGCCTGGCTGTGGTCGAAAGCGTGGAGGCAGTGATTGGCTGGCTGGCCGGGAACAGATGGGAAGCCGCATATGAATGAGTTCCGGCGAGGAGGGAAACCGCTGGCGGCGGCTTTGCTTGGGGTCGCGTGCGGTGCCTCGCCGCTGCCGTTCAATGTGCTGCCGCTGGTGCTTGGGCCAGTGCATGCCGAATTCGGCTGGGATTTCGCGCAAGCCGCCGCAGGCGTCACGGTGTTCGGTCTGGTCGCGTCCTTGCTTGCGCCTGTTTATGGCGGACTGGCGGACCGGCTCGGCGTGCGCGCGGTGGCATTGTGGTCGACGCTGGCCTTTGCGATCGTCTTTGCCTCCTTCTATTTCATGCCGGGCACGCTGGCTGGCTGGTACGGATTCTGGTTCGTGCTTGGCCTGATCGGCATTGGCTCCACTCCCGTCACCTGGAGCCGGGCGGTGGCGATGTGGTTCGACAAGCAACGCGGACTAGCGCTGGGAATCATGCTGATCGGCACGAGCATTGCCGCCATCGTCGTCCCGCAGGTCGCAACGCGCGCGATATCGGCGGGTGGCTGGCGGCTTGCCTTTCCCGTCGTCGCGCTGTTCCCGCTGCTTATCTCGCTTCCCGTCGGCTATCTTTGGTTTCGCGAGCCGCGCCCTGATGAGCGCCCGGCGAGCGTCAACGATATCGGCGGCAATCTGGTTGGCCTTACGCTTGGGCAGGCGATGCGCGGCCACCGCTTCTGGGTGTTGCTTGCCTCGATCCTGATCATCGCGCTCGCCTATGGCGGGGCACACATTCACATGGCGCAAATCGTCGCGCTGCACGGCTATACTCCAGCGGTGGCGGCAAGCGTGCTTGGTGTCGTGGCGCTCGGAATCCTCGCGGGAAGGATCGGGGTGGGGCTGTTGTTCGACCGGCTCTGGGCGCCCGGCGTTGCGTTTCCAGCGATGCTGCTGCCGGCCATCGCCTGTTATCTGTTGCTGGGGACGACCGCGTCGATTTCAGTGATCATGGCCGGCGGTTTCCTGCTCGGTTTTGCAGCGGGGGCGGAAAGCGACGTAATCGCGTTCCTGGCCGCCAAATATTTCGGCATGGCGCATTATGGCCGCATCTATGGTGCGCTTTACATGCCGTTCGGGATCGGCTCGGCGATCTCACCGATCCTGTACGGCATCGTCCGCGACCGAACGGGCAATTACGATCCGATGCTGTTCGCCGCTGTCGGCATGTTCGCGGTTGGCGGTGCCTTGCTGCTCACGCTCGGCCGCTATCCTGAATTGGGAGCCCACGATGGCGACTCTCGCTAGGCCGCATGCCATCGAGGTGTTGGTAGCCGCGGTCGGATCGATGGCGATCGATACCGATGCTGAGATGCTCGCCCTTTACGGGCAGGATGTGTTTTCGGTCGGCGTGACGCCGGTGGCGCTATTCCGCCCGGCCAGCGTCGAAGCGCTGGCGGCAGGCGTGGCGGCGGCGACCGCGTCGGGGCTCGCGGTTATCCCGCGTGGCGGCGGGATGAGCTATACCTCGGGCTATCTCGCGGCGCGGGAGGCAGTACTCGTCGACCTGGCCGGGCTCGATCGGATCGTCGAGATCGATCCCGTCGACATGCGCGTCACCGTCGAGGCGGGGTGCAGCTGGGCAAAGCTGTATGATGCGTTGCATCCGCTGGGGCTGCGGACACCGCTCTGGGGCACGCTGTCGGGCATCAAGGCGAGCATTGGCGGGGGGATGAGCCAGAACGGTCTGTTCTGGGGCGCCCTTGGCGGCACGATTGCCGGCAGTGCGCTGTCGTTCGACGTCGTCCTCGCCGATGGTACGATAGTGAAGACGGGCAGCGATACGCTACGGCCCTTCGGTCCCGATCTCACCGGGCTGTTTGCCGCCGATTGCGGCGCGCTCGGGATCAAGGCACGGATTACGCTGCCATTGATGCGCGAAGCGGCGGCCTTTGCCTATGGCAGCTTCGCCTTCGAGACGCCCGAGCAATTCACCGCTGCGACCAGCGAGATCGCGCGCGCCGGCCTGGCAAGCGAGGCGTTCGGCTTCGATCCATTCCTGCAGGCGCAGCGGATGAAGCGCGACAGCCTGGGCGCCGATGCCAAGGCGCTGGTCGGCATGATGAAGGCGCAAGGGGGGTTCTGGAAGGGACTGAAGGAGGGCGCAAAGGTGGTCGCCGCCGGGCGCAGTTTCCTTGATGAGGCGCGCTTTTCGATCCACACGATCGCAGAAGGGCGCAATCAGGCAGCGGCCGATGCCGACATGGACGAAATCCGGCGGATCGCACTGGCGAATGGCGGACGCGAGGTCGAAAACACGATCCCCAAGGTGCTGCGCGCCAACCCGTTCCCGCCAGTCAATTCGATGCTTGGGCCGAGCGGCGAGCGCTGGGTGCCGGTCCACGGCATCGTCCGCCACAGCCGAGCCCTGCCGACGATCGAAGCGATCATTGATCTGTTTCAGGCGCACGCCAGTGAGATGGACACGCTGGCAGTCGGCGCAGGTTATATGTTCCTGCCCGTCGCGACGACGGGGTTCCTGATCGAGCCTGTCTTTTATTGGCCCGATGCGCACGAAGCGCTTCACAAACATGCCGTCGAGCCGGCGCACCTCGCCAAGTTGAGCGACTTCCCGGCCAATCCCGCAGCGCGCGCGCTCGTCGAGAAATTGCGCGCGGAAATCATCGCGATCTTCGGGCGGATGGAGGCGGTGCATTTCCAATTGGGGCGCGCCTATCCGATCGGCGAGCGGATCGATCCGGCGGCATGGGACCTGCTCAAATCGATCAAGGCCGCGGTCGATCCGCGCGGGCTGATGAATCCGGGGGTGCTGGGGCTGTGACTCCAACCCCCTTCGCTGCTGTCGCAATGCAGCTCACCGCGCGCTCTGTCGAGGCTTGCACCGATCGCGCCGAAGCAAGCGCGCAGATGCTGGCGATGATTGGCGAGGTGGGCGCCAAGCTGCGCGGGGCGAGCATCTTCATCCAGCAATATGGCGGCACGCCGGTGCGGCTCGCGGTGTTACCCGAATATCTGCTGACCAGCTATCCAGGGCGGATCGGCGTGTCCGATTTCGCCGAGAAGGCCGCCATCGATATCGACGGCCCCGAATATGCGGCTTTCGGCAAGATTGCCGAGGCGCAGAACATCTTCCTTGCGGGCAACGCCTATGAACGCGATCCGCATTTTCCGGGGCTGTATTTCCAGACCAGCTTCGTGGTCGCACCTTCGGGCGCGGTCGTCCTGCGCTATCGCCGGCTCAATTCGATGTTCGCGCCGACACCGCATGACGTCTGGTCCCGCTATCTCGATATCTACGGGCTCGACGGCGTGTTTCCGGTCGCGCGGACCGAAATCGGCAATCTCGCCGCGATTGCGTCCGAAGAAATCCTCTATCCCGAAATCGCCCGCGCGCACGCGCTGCGCGGCGCGGAAATTTTCGTGCATAGCTCGTCCGAAATCGGATCGCCGAACCCGACGCCAAAGGCGATCGCGCGGCGCGCGCGTGCGTTCGAGAATGCCGCCTATATCGTCTCTGCCAACACCGCCGGGATCACTGGCACGATCATGCCCGCGGCCTCTGCCGACGGCAATTCGGTCGTCGTCGATTACAAAGGGCAATTGCTCGCCGAGGCCAATCCGGGCGAGACCTTCACCGCCTTTGCCGATCTCGATGTGGCGGCGCTCCGCACGCACCGCCGCAAGCCCGGCATGACCAACCAGCTTGCACGGCAGCGGCTCGAATTATTTGCACCCGTCTATGCCGGCCATATCGTCCAGCCCGCAAACAGCCTTGCCGATGCCGATGGCGGCTACCAAATTCCCGATCGAGACCATTTCCTGCGCGTCCACGAAGGCGTGATCGCGCGGCTAGCCAAGGATGGGCTGATATGAAGCACGACGTTGCACCGCCCTATACCGCCGTCGCGCGCCATGCGGTGTTCCCTGAGCCAAGCCATGACGAGGCGGCGCGCTTCGATTTCCTCGCGAATTTCAACAAATATATGTCGGGAACGCTCGGCCCCGGCAACAAGCGCGCTTACGATACCCGCGTGCTGCCCGCCTTCGTGAAGGAGCATGGCCGCGAGCCCGTGGATCGCTTCGAGATCAGGCGGGCGATGAATAAGGATCCGTGGCACCGCTTCTGGTCGGCGTTGAAGCGCAATTCGATGGAGATGCGCCAGCACAACGGGCGCCAGATGGTGCTCCGCCAACTCGACGAACTCGACGGCAAGGTGCGGCAATTTAACGAGGGCCGCGACACGCTCGCGCTCGATGCGTCGGTGGCGGTGCCCCGCTATCAGCAGGCGGTCGATATCCACTGCATGCCGGGCAGTTATCACGGCGAGGAACGGCCCGGCGACGTTTCCGCCGGCGCCAATTATGACTGCGGCATCTTTGCGACGACGGCGGGCGGGCTCGGCGCGCTGTCCGATGGCGGCGGGATGGCGCTGGTCGATTGGGCAAAGCGCGAGCGGCCCGGCTGGACGCCGAAGCGCATCCTCGATCTGGGCTGCACGATTGGTCACAATATCGTGCCGCTTGCGCTCGCCTTTCCAGAAACCGAGATCATCGCGATCGACACCGCAGCGCCCTCGCTCCGCTACGGTCACGCCCGCGCTCAGGCGCTCGGCGCGCGCAACTTGAAGTTCGTCCAGATGAACGCCGAGGATCTGAGCGCCTATCCCGATGGCCATTTCGATTGGGTTCAGACGACGATGTACCTCCACGAGCTTTCGGGCACGGCCTTGCCACGTGTAATCCAAGAGGGGTTTCGCGTGCTCGCGCCGGGGGGCCTGATGTTCCACCTCGAACAGCCGCAATATTCGGATGAGATGCCGCTTTACGAACAGTTTATCCGCGATTGGGATGCCTTCAACAACAATGAGCCATTCTGGTCGGCGATGCACGCGCTCGACCTGAAGCAGATCATGATCGATGCGGGCTTCCCTAAGGACCGTCTGTTCACGACAGGCGTCCGGGCGGTCGTCGACGAGAGCATCTTTCCAGCGGCGAATGACGGCGAGGGCGAGGATCATGGCCGCGCCGCCTATTGGAACGCTTATGGAGCGTGGAAGCCTGAATGACTGATGACCTCGACTGGATCGGCCTTGCGGGCAAGCGCGCCAAGGGCAAGCGCCCGGACTATTTCGACGATCCCGCGATCGACCGGCTACTCTCGATCACGATGGCGCTGGTCGGCGAGGTTTCGGTGCTACGCCAGCGACTCGACACCGCGGAGCGGTTGCTCGAGGCGAAGGGCGTTGTCGCCCAGGCTGAGATCGAGCAATATGTCGCCGACACGGACGCTGCCTATGAGCGCGGCGTCATCACCAAATCCTATATCGCCAGGGTGATGCGCGGTGTGCAGCAATCTATGGAGGCCATGGCGGTCGACGAGAAATCGGTCGAGCAGGTCAGCCAGGAACTGAAAGAGCTATGAGCATGGCCCCCCGCATGGTTCATCGCACGGTGCGCGGGCGCATCCGCTACACCTCGAAAAAGCCCGATATGATGGATGCAGAACGCGGCCGCGAATGGTTCGCTTTCACCCACAGCGGCGACGGATCGGTGACGATGCGAGCGCAGTGCGAGATCGAGGAGCCATCCCCCACGGTGCTGCGCGACGTGATCTATTCGATCGGCCCCGATGGCAAGCCGCGCAATCTGCACGTCCATCTGACGGTTGGCGATGCGTTCATGGGCTCAGGCTGGTTCAACCTGACGCATCACGACGCTGGTGGGCTGATCGAATGCGAGAGCGCCGGGCCGTCGATTGGACGGTTGTCGCAACGCGTCGATTTTGCAGGCGCGCTCGACGGCTTCGGCACGCATCCAATCGTTGGCGACGGCTATCTGACCAGGTGTATGGACGTGTCGAAGGGGCCGCACCGAAGAACGATCCGCGTCTATGTGCCCTCGCCCGATCATCGCGGCGCGACCCCGCCAATCGCCGCCGAAGTGATCATCGACCTCGAATATCTGGGCGACGAGACGGTGACCGTCGCAGCGGGCACCTTTGCCTGCCGAAGATTCGCTTTTATCGATACCGGCGGGATGGGAGGTCCAGTCGATCACCCGCATTATGAAATGTGGGTGACAGCAGACGACGACGCGATCTTCGTCCAGGGCGGCGTCGGCGGCTATATGTCGACCTGGTATGAACTCGTGGAATTGGATCGCTAGGGTTTTACCTGCTCGATCCCGTCGGCACTGAACGGCGACTTATAGCCATTGTCACCTACCTTGCCGACGATATCGGCGCGTACCGCCGCCTCGGGATAGACCGCGACGATGTAATCGCCTGCCGACGGGTTGAGCCGCATCGGCTTGATCTTTTCCTGATAGTCCTTCGAATGCCAGAAGGCCCGGGCGTTGGCGAGGCAGGGGAAGCGGACGATCAGGTTGGTATAGCCCTTGGGCGGATCGCCTTCGAGCACGTCGAGCGGCGCCGGGCCGTTGAGATAATAACCGCCGAGCTTTTGATACATGCCGCTCTCGCCAATCGCCTTGGCATAGGCGATCATCCGGGCGCGATCGAGCGTGGGGCCGGACACGATCATCAGGACAGGCTTGTTATCGCAGATTTCCGGTGCCGGAGCCGGCGTCGCGACCGCTGCCGCAAGCGCGATAAGGGGGGCGATCATGCTATCCTCCATTCGTCACAGATGGTGCGGCGCGTCGGTGCGCCGTGCTCGAACCATTGCCAGGTCCGCGACCGGCTTTGCCCGTCATCGGCAAGCGTGATCATCTCGATGAAATGCACGCCGGGCTCGTCCTTGCGATCGAGCCGCAGCATCAACACGCCCTCGCGGGTTTCCCAGCCGGTGCCGATAAAGCGATCGGTATCCCAGTGAAGCAGGCCGTCGCGATAGGCACCGCCGAAGCTGCGCTCGACCAC
The DNA here is from genome assembly GCA_038315875.1 of Sphingomonadales bacterium. GTDB lineage: Bacteria > Pseudomonadota > Alphaproteobacteria > Sphingomonadales > Sphingomonadaceae > Sphingomonas. The sequence continues at coordinate 7,699 of JBBQAG010000042.1, forward strand.
CCGGCCATCGTCCCACGTCATCCGGTTCGACTGGAGATAGGCGATGTCACCCTCGCTTGGAAACTCGCACCGGGTCCAGGTGCGGTGGGTATCGATCAATGTGAAGTCCCGCGCGACATGGCGGTAGATGCCCTCCCACTCACCAGCGTGGCGCAGCATGTTGGGCATCGTCATGGCAAAGCTCATCTGGAGGCGTCCTCGGCATAGGCAGCGATCGGGAGCGCGGTGCCGATCTGGCGGATCAGCGCCTGCTTGCGAAAAAAGCGCATCAGGCCGCTATCGCCCATGCGCGACGGGCCAAGGCCGCTGGCGCCGAAGCTGGATTTCTCGGCGTCCGAGACCATCGATGTAAGCGCGCCGTCGTTGATCGAGACGGCGCCTGCATTGAGCTGGACCGCGACGGCCTCAGCTTCCTCCGCAGACCCCGCAAGCACAGCGGCGGAGAGCCCGAACAGGCTGTCATTGGCGAGCGCAATCGCCTCGCCGACCGTGGCAAACGGGGTGACGGGCATCACCGGGCCGAAGGTCTCCTCCCGCATGATCGCCATCATTTGCGTTACGTTGGTGAGCACAGTGGGGCGCAGATAATGGCCGCCGCCAAGCCACTCGACTTTGCCGCCGGCCAGCACGTTCGCGCCCTCGGCCACCGCAGCGTCGATCTGTTGCTGGACGATCTCGGCCTGCCGCGCGAAGATGAAGGGGCCGATATCGCCAATGCCGATATCGACATCGTTGAGGCGCACCACTGTCGCCATTTTTACAAGCGCGGCAAGGAACGGTTCGGCGATTTGCTGCGCAACATAAATCCGCTCGATAGACTGGCAGGCTTGGCCTGTATTGACGATCGACGCCCGCAGCGCGATGCCTGCTGCCCATACCGGGTCGGCGCTCGCAAGGACGATCATCGGATCCTTGCCGCCAAGTTCAAGGCTTGCAGGGATGAATGCACCGGCAGCCGCCGCCGCCACCTTGCGCCCTGTGGCGACCGATCCAGTGAAGGCAATGAAATCGACCGCGTCGATCAGCGCGGCGCCCGTTCCGCCATCGCCCTCGATCACGGCGATCGGTATGTCCGGCACCTCCGCGATGGCGTTCATCAACGGGCGGATGAAGCGCGGGGTGACTTCGGACGGCTTGACGATCACTGCACAACCGGCGGCAAGCGCGGGAATCGCATCGATAAGCGCGAGGGTCAGCGGGAAATTCCACGGACTGATGACGCCGACCAGCGGGTAGGGGACGAGCCGCGTCGATAGCTGAATGCCGGGGATCATGCTGGCGCGCACATCCGGGCTATGCTGCGCGATGATTCCGGGTGCCTTGGCCGCCCAGCGCTCGATCGCGCGGTCCGTCCCGTCGACCTCGATCATCGAGATTGCCCGCCGGCCTGTATCGATCGTCAGCGCTGCCCCAATGGCCGATGCATCCCGCCTGATTGCTGCAGCCAATTGCTGCAGCATGGCGCCGCGCGTATCGGCCGTTCGGGCAGCCCATGCTGCCTGCCGCGCGCGTAGATCGATCGCGATCCTGTCGACGGCGGCGCGATCTAGTGGCTCGATGGAATAGTCATCCTCGCCGGTGCGCGGGTTGCGGACGGGGATCATTGCTGCGCCCCCCAACAATCGACGATCTCGCCGCCACTCGCAAACCATCCATCGTCGCGCGCGGCCAGATCCTTCAGCAATGCCTCGAACGCGGCGATCCGATAGGGCAGGCCAATGATGTAAGGAGTAATGTGAAGTGGCAGCATCCGCCCGCTAAATCGCGCGGCCTCAGCGCTGAGCCAATCATAGCCGTCGCGCATCTGCTGCGCGTAGCTGTCGGCGGACTGCTGTTGCACGGTGATGATCTGGCGATCCGATAGCTCGTGGTTGAGCGGCAGATTGATCAGGCCGTTGGTGAAGCGATAGGGCAGCTCGTCGTTCACCCAGTCGCAGCCATAGACGAGCCCGGCCTCCTTCAGCAGATCGACCGTATTCCAGCTTTCGCTGCGTGCGATCGATAGCCAGCCGCGCGGGCGCGTCCCCGCCGCCCGCTCGATCGTGTCAAGCGAGGTCGCGATCAACGCGCGTTCCTCGTCGATCGGCAGGCCGGTCGCGATCGTGCCGTTCATATCGGTCGAGTGCGCGATGATCTCGTGGCCTGCAGCAACGATATCGGCAATGACCTGCGGGTAGCGCTCGGCGATCGACGAATTGGTCGCGACCGAGACGGTAACGCCTGCCTTCGCAAAGGCATCGAGCAGCCGGTAAAAGCCAATGCGTGTGCCATAATCGCGCGCGGTATAATGCCGATAGTCGGGGTACGGCGTGACCATGTGACCCGGCGCGCGAAATGGCTTGTCCACCGGCTGGATCGGAAACCATTCGAGGCTGACGCACACCCAGATTGCGACCCTCTTGCCGCCCGGCCAGTCGATGCGCTTGCGATGATGCATCGCCGACCAGGGATAAAGGTCATGGTCATAGCCCTGCTGCCGTCTGGGATAGTCGAGATAGCCGGGATCGAGCGTCACGCGCGCCGCCTGCTTGCAAAGAACAGGATCACCGCGAGCATCCAGAACAGCCAGGCCGCGCCGAATATCGGTTGCCCGCCGGCCCCTTGATAGAATGCTGGTGCGAATCCCAATGCCAACCCGTTGAGCACGAGCCCAATGATCGACGCCTGCACCGTCAGCAGCAGCGGATCGGTCGCCGCGCCCGATCCGATTCGGGCGATCATGTCGACACTCAGCCACCCAGTCGGCACGGAAAGCGCATAGGTGAGCGCCTGTGCGCCGCCGCCATCAAATCCCATGGGCAGCCAGCGGATCACTGCTACCCCGATCGCCCAGAGCGCGACACCGATCACAGTCGGCCGAACGAAATCGGCAACGTTCATTGCTGCCCCCGCCACGCGTCGACGATCTCGCCTGCGCGCGCGATCCAGGCGCGGCCATCGCCGGCGATATGCTCGAGGACGCGCTCGAACGGGCCGATCCGGTGGGGCTGGCCAATCAGATAGGCATGCAGCGGGATGCACATCACCGTGCCTGATATGGCGCCTTCTTCCGCCAGCCGATCATATTGGCGGACCAGCGCATCGGCATATTCGCGCGGGCTCATATTATAGACGAAGAAGCCGTAATGATCGTTGACCTCCAGGCTGTAAGGGATCGAGGCGAGGCGGCCGTTGGCAACCTTCACTTCCTGCACCTGATCGTCGTGATAGAGATCGCACGTGTAGTCGAGGCCATATTCGGCAATCAGATCGAGCGTGCGCGGCGTATGGGTGAGCGCGGGCGCGAGCCAGCCCCTGATCCGCTGGCCGGTCGCTGCCTGCACGGTGCGGATTGAATCCTCGATGATCGCGCGCTCCTGCACTTCGTCCATTCCGTAAGCGTAGCGGGTGTTGTAGATGCCGTGGCTGAAGAATTCCCAGCCGCGCCGGGCCGCATCGTCGACCACGTCTGGATGATGTTGGCAGAGCGCCACTGAAAGCGAAACCGAGCCGGGAAAACCATGTCGGCTCATCGCCTCGGCCATGCGCCAATGCGACACGCGGTTCGCATGATCACGGTGGCTGTAGCCGACGACATCGGGATGCGGCTTGGTCCAGCTTTTGCGTTGCGGATTGGCGGGTGGGTCGATCTCGTAATATTCCAAATTGGGCGCGACCCAGACGGCGACGCTTTTGCAGCCCGGCCAGACGATCCTGGGCCGATCGCGGTAGCGCGCGAAATCATACAGGCCAGGGTCGTCGGCGCCTTCGTGCATCAGCGCGCGTCCAGCCAGTCGATCAGCGTCTGCACTGGCTCGACATCGGCATATTTCAGCTGAAGATCGGTCAGGTTCGCGAAGTGATAGCTCTCATGCTTGTCGGCACAGGTCTCGATCGGGACAATCGTCCGGTACCCGTGCGATAAGGCGTCGACCGCGGTCGCGCGCACGCAACCCGAGGTCGAGCCGCCCGTCACCACCACGGTATCGACCTTGTGCCAGACGAGATAGCTGGCGAGCGGGGTTTCGAAAAAAGCCGACGGCATCCGCTTGGTATAGCTCAGGTCGGTCGGGTCGATCCGGCAGCGCTCATCAAAGGCGTGGCGGTCGCTGTCGTATTTGATGTTCTGCAGCGAATCGGGGGTGTCGGTGCGCGTGCCCCAGATACCGGCATCGCCCGCGTCTGCCTTGTAGGCGACCCGCGTCCAGATCACCGGCATGCCGCGCGCGCGCGCCAGATCGTTGAGGATGTTGACATAGTCGATCTGGCGCGGATCGGTTTCATAAGCAGTCGCGAACTTGTCGATGCGGGTATAGGCCTGCTGGAAATCGACGTTCACGATCGCCAGCTTTTCGCCAATGCCGAATTTTCGACGGGCAGGGTTGGCCATCACCGAATCGAAGATCTGCCGCGCGGTGCGATCGTCCTCGACCATCCGGGTGCCGATCGTTTCCGCCACGCCCATCTCCCCAATTCCCGTTGCTGCGATAGTGCGGAGACGATTAGGGCTTGTCCAGAGCAATTTGTCCGGACAAATTGGCGACCATGGAGATCACTCGCCATTTCATCGATGTTGGCGCTCGCCGCGTCCATTATCGGCGTTGCGGCAATGGCCCGGTGCTGTTGATGGCTCATCAAAGCCCCCGCTCCTCGGCCGAGTACGCGGAGTTGATGGAGACATGGGGAAAGCATTTCACCTGCATCGCCCCCGATACACCGGGCTTCGGTCAATCGGCGCCACTGGCGGACCCTGGAGCGGACATCGATTGCTTCGCCGATGCGGTGGTCGATCTGCTCGATGCACTGGGGCTGGATAAGGTCGCAGCCTACGGATTCCATTCGGGCGGCATCATCCTCGTCACGGCAATGAAGCGACATCCCGAGCGATTTACGCGGCTCGCGGTCGGCGGTTATGCGATCTGGACCGCGGACGAGATGGCGCTGTTTTCGGATCATTATCTGCCGGCGTTCGAGCCGAGCGCTTATGGCGAGCATTTGACCTGGCTGTGGAACCGGATGCTCGAACAGAGCTGGTTCTTCCCCTGGTTTGCGGTCGCGCCCGAGAACCGGCTGTCGGTTGCGCATGCCGATGTGTCGCGGGTCGATATGGCTGTACGCGAAATGCTCGATTCGGGTTCGGCGTACCGTGCCGGATATGGCGCCGTGCTCCGCGCCCCTCGCGATATTCCGCCCGCCGATTCCATCACGCCGCCGGTGCTGATCACAGCTTATGACGGCGATCCGCTGCAGGCGCATATCGATCGACTTGGGTCTATGCCGGCGGGCTGGGACGCGCGCAAGGTGCCGTCCCCTGGCGCTCATCAAGCTGAAAGCCTTGCGTTTTTGCGGGGAGATCGGCCAGTTGCGCCGGCCGCACTTCCGGAATGCGCAGACGAGGGTTTTCGCCGCGTCACAACAGATCGCTTCGATGGCCTCATTCACTGGCGTGGGCGGGGGGCAGGCCCGCTCCACCTCCACGCGCCGGGCCGGGCGTTGGACCTGCTCCACAATGTTGACGGCCTAGCCATCGATCTGCCGGGACACGGCCTTTCCGATAGTTGGCTAGACTTGCCGCCGACCGATCACGACGCTTGGCAAGATGTGATCGATGCGATTGCGCAGGATTTCGGATGCAATGGCATCGTGCGAGAGCCGTCACCGGCAGGCGAACCCGATCGGCTGTTTCCCGATCTCACCGCCGACCGTTTTGGCGGGCATCTCAGCCGCGCCTGGGCAATTGTCCGGGCCGCGCATCTGTTCGATCCGTGGTATGAGGCATCACCCGCCACCGCGCGCACTTTCGATGCCGCATCGCTTGCGCCCGAAAAGCTGGCGCGCGAGCACCGGGCCTTGATCTGGGCGAACGCTGCCCGCCATTATCTGATCGCGCTGCGATCGACCGAGGGAGAAGCCTGATGGGAATTCGCGAAGACATGCCGGTGCTGGCGCGGCACGAGGGCGTTTGGGACGGCACCTACACCTATTTCAATGCCTCAGGCGAGAAGATCGACGAGCATCATTCGCGCCTGCTTTGCCGTTTCCTCGACGATAATAATGCCACGCCCTATCACCAGACCAATCACTATACCTGGCCCGATGGCCGCACCGAAATCCGCGATTTTCCGGCCGCCTATCACGACAAGCGCGTCTGGTGGGACAATGATCTGATCGTCGGTTCGGCCTGGGAAGTCGGCGAGGACGAGCATCACCGCGCGGTAATGCTCTATTGGCAGCGCACGGGCGATCCCTCGCTCTATCTCTACGAGATGATTCAGATCGCCGATCACGGAAAATCCCGCTGCCGCACCTGGCACTGGATCAGAAATGGCGAACTCGAGACGCGCACCGCGATCCAGGAAACATTGGTGACGCGTGACTGGCGCGCCATCGAGGCGGAAATGGAGACGCTAATGGAGAAGGGGGCTGGCTGAGCCACGCACCCTCTTTGCCAAGCTGTGGGACGCTCATGTCATAGCCACGATCGGCCCCAATGACGATTTGATCGCGATCGACCGGGTGTTTTTGCATGAGCGTACCGGGGCGGTCGCGCTTCGGTCGCTGGCGGCGGCAGGGCGGCGGGTGATCGACCCCGGACGGGTGTTCGCGGTTACCGATCACATCGTCGATACCCGGCCCGGCCGGACGGGCACGCGCGTGCCTGGCGGCGATGCGTTTTTGGAGGCAACGCGCGAGGAAACGCGAGCGGCGGGCATTAGGCTGTTCGATGTCGACGATCCCGATCAGGGAATCGTCCACGTCATTTCGCCCGAACTCGGTATCGTCCTGCCGGGGGCAACGCTTGTTTGCCCCGATAGCCACACATGTTCGCAAGGGGCGCTCGGCGCGCTCGCCTGGGGTATCGGCTCGACCGAGGCCGAACATGCGATGACGACGGGCACGCTGAGGATGCGGCGCCCGCAAACGATGCGGGTGACGTTCGTCGGGCGGCTGGGCCCGGCGGTGACGGCAAAGGACATGATGCTGGCGCTGATCGCCGCGCATGGCGCGGGCGGCGGCAAGGGGTATGCGATCGAATTTGCCGGAGAGGCAGTGCGCATGCTCGACATCGAGGGGCGGCTGACATTGTGCAACATGGCGACCGAATTCGCTGCGGTGACAGGCTTTGTTGCGCCCGATGACTCGGTATTCGATTATCTGGCGGGGCGCCGCTTTGTACCGGTGGGCGGCGATTGGCATAGGGCATTGGCAACTTGGCGAGCATTGTCGACCGACCCCGATGCCAAATTCGATCGCGAGATTGTGATCGATGCAGGCGTGATCGAACCAATGGTCAGCTGGGGAACGAGCCCGCAAAGCGCGATCGGCATTGGCGGCCGGGTTCCGGTACAAGCGGGAAGCGGGCTGGACGCGGCAGATTATGATCGGGCGCTCGATTATATGGCGCTGGCACCCGGCCAGCCGTTGGTCGGCACGAAGATCGATGCGGCGTTCATTGGCAGCTGCACCAATGGCCGGTTGAACGACTTGAGGCGGGCCGCTCGTGTCGTCGTGGGGCGGCGTGTCGCAGCAGGAGTGTCGGCGATGGTCGTGCCGGGATCATCCGCCGTGAGGCGCGCCGCCGAGGCGGAAGGGCTGGACCGCATCTTCATCGACGCCGGTTTCGAGTGGCGCATGAGCGGATGCTCGTTGTGCTTCTACGCCGGTGGCGATGGCTTCGCGCCTGGATCGCGGGTAATTTCGTCGACCAACCGCAATTTCGAAGGGCGGCAGGGCCCCGGCATCCGAACCCACATTGCCAGCCCCGAAACCGTCGCGGCCAGCGCGATTGCGGGCGTCATCGCCGATCCGCGAGGGTACGCCGCATGACCGCCTTCACGCCCGTGCCGATTGTCAGCGGTACTGCAGCGCCGTTGCTGCGCAACAACATCGACACCGATACGATCATCCCATCGCGGGAGATCAAGGGTGTTGGCAAGGCGGGGCTTGCCGATGGGCTGTTCGCGGGCTGGCGCTATCTGCCCGGCACGCGCGATCCCGATCCGGCGTTCGTCCTCAATCAGCCTGAATTTGCAGGCGCGACGATCATCCTTGCTGGCGCCAATTTCGGCTGCGGATCGAGCCGCGAACATGCCGTTTGGGCATTATATGATTATGGCATCCGGGCAGTAATCGCGCCGAGCTTCGCGCCAATTTTTGAGAGCAACTGCATCCGCAATGGCATCGTGCCGGTGGTGCTTGATGCTGGATCGATCGCAGCGCTGGGCGGGCACGTCACCGTCGATCTGCTCGCCCAATCGGTGCGTTCGGGCGCTGTCGCATCTGCCTTCGATATCGACGCGGAAGCTCGGGCGATGCTTGCAGAGGGGCTCGACGCGATTGACCTGACGATGAAATACGAATCCGCGATCACCGCATTCCACGCGCGCGATCGGCTGGCTAGGCCATGGATTTATCTGGAAGGGACCGCATGACCGATATCCTGATCAGTGAAGTCGGCCCGCGTGATGGACTCCAGTCGATCGACCGGGTGATGTCGCTCGAAGCCAAGAAGGCATGGGTCGCGACCGAGGCCGCCGCCGGCGTTCGCGAGATCGAAGTCGGCAGTTTCGTGCCTGCATCGCTGCTGCCTCAAATGGCCGATACCGCAGAACTCGTCGCCTTTGCACGCACGATCCCCGGACTTTCGGTCGCGGTGCTGGTGCCCAATCTGAAGGGCGCCGAACTGGCGATCGCCGCGGGCGCCCACAAATTGTCGATCCCCTTTTCGATGTCGGAGACCCACAGCATCCGCAACGTCCGCAAGGATCACGCAGCGATGATCGAGGAAATCCGTGCCATCGCCGAACGCGTGGCCCAGCAACCAAACCCGCCGCATTTCGAGGTCGGGTTGTCGACGGCGTTCGGCTGTACGATCGAGGGGCATGTGCCCGAAGACACCGTCGCTCGTCTCGCCGAAGCATCGATGGCGGCAGGCGCGGCAGAGGTCGGTCTGTCGGACACGACGGGCTATGCCGATCCAGCCCAGGTGAGGCGGCTCGTCCGTCGGGTGAAGGCTGTAGTCGGTGCCGAGAGGCTCAACTCGCTGCATCTCCACAACACCCGCGGGCTTGGCCTCGCCAACGCGTTGGCCGGACTGGAGGAGGGGATCACCACGCTTGATTCCTCGCTCGGCGGGCTGGGCGGTTGCCCCTATGCGCCCGGCGCCTCGGGGAACATCGTCACCGAGGATTTGGCGTTCATGCTGGCGGCGATGGGGCATCATACCGGCATCGATCTGGCGGCATTGATGAAGGTGCGCGCGATATTGGCAGAGGCACTGCCGGGCGAACCGCTTTATGGGTTCACGCCGGATGCCGGGCTTCCGCTCGATCTGGATCGGCGCTCGGCATGAGTGACGCCGCACCACCGACCCCTCTCGCCGGGCTGAAGGTCGTCGAGTTCACGCACATGGTGATGGGCCCGGCGGCAGGCGGCATCCTTGCCGCGCTCGGTGCCGAAGTGGTGCGGATCGAGCCCGAGGGTGGCGATCACACCCGCAGCCTGATTGGATCGGGGAGCGGCTATTTTCCGATGTATAACCGCCATAAGGCCAGCCTGTGCCTCGATCTGAAATCGCCGCAGGGGCTGGAAACGGCGCGCGCGATTGCCGCCGAGTGCGACATCTTGATCGAGAATTTCCGCCCCGGCGCGCTCGATCGGCTGGGGCTTGGCTATGATGCGCTCGCGGCGATCAACCCGCGGCTCGTTTATTGCTCGCTGAAAGGCTTCCTGCCCGGCCCCTATGAGGCGCGCACCGCGCTTGACGAGGTCGCGCAGATGATGGGCGGGCTTGCTTATATGACCGGGCCACCGGGGCGTCCGCTGCGCGCTGGCGCCAGCGTGATCGATGTTACCGGCGGCATGTTCGGTGTGATCGCGATCCTTGCCGCGATCGAGGAGCGTCACCGCACTGGCAACGGGCAGAAGGTTCAGGCATCGCTGTTCGAGACCACCGTATATCTGGTCGGCCAGCATATGGCGCAGATGGCGGTGACGGGCGCGGCGGCGGCGCCGATGCCGGCGCGGATTTCCGCCTGGGCGATCTATGACGTGTTCGAGACCAGGGACGCGCCTGTCTTCATCGGGGTGGTCACCGATGCGCTGTGGCAGAAATTCTGCGCGCTGTTCGGCCTCGACGATCTATGGGCGGACGAAAGCCTGCGCCGGAACAATGATCGGGTCCGCGCGCGTGACCGGCTGCTGCCGCGCATTCGCGCGCTGGTTGCAGAATTCACTCGCGACGAGGTGATCGCCCGGCTCGAAGGATCGGGGCTACCCTTCGCTCCGATCGCGCGCCCGGAAGATATGTTCGACGATCCGCATCTCATCGCGTCGGCCGGGCTCGAAGTGGTCGCATTGGCGGACGGCACGCAGACGCAGCTGCCCAAGCTGCCGATCGAAATGGCGGGCGCCCGGCCGGGCGGGGCAAGCATACTGCCGACGCCCGGCGCGGATCGGGCCAAGGTTTTTGGGGCCTTTGGGCTGTCGGACAACTGACGCGTTGGCCTCTGCCGTTGGCGACAAGGGCTATCGCGCCGTCACCCGATCAAACATCCCCGTCGCCATGGGTTGCGGTATCGCGCCCGGCGCCTGCCTTGCCCGATGCCTGCCACCAATAGGGCTGGCGCACGCGGGTGCCTGTCACCGTCTCGTTCATCGTGGCGGAATCATAAAGCCGCCCGCCCAGCATCACCCGATCGACCTTTTCGGTGTTGCGGATATCCAGCGTTGGATCGGCATCGAGCACGACGAGATCGGCAAGCTTGCCGATTTCGAGCGAGCCGACGTCTTTTGCATAGCCAAGCGACGTTGCGGCTGCGAGTGTGCCGGCGCGCAAAGCCTCGATCGCACTCCAGCCGCCACGCACGAACGACCACATTTCCCAATGCGGCCCAAGGCCCGCCTGCTGGCCGTGCGCGCCGATTGACACCAATACGCCCTTGTCGGCGAGCTTCTTCGCTTCCCGCGCGCTGGCAGCGTCGACATAATCCTCCTCCGGCGCGATCAGGCGGCGGACATTCTGCGCGGCGAGAATGCCGGGTGGAATGTGCTTCGTCAGCAGCGGGTGCTTCCACACATCGGTATGTGCCCGCCAATAAGGATCGCCCGCCGGCCCGCCATAGGTGACGACCAATGTCGGGGTGTAGTTGGTCTTGGTCTGCGTCCAGAAGGTCACCAGATCATCATAAAAGGTGGTCAGCGGAATATTATGCTCCACCGTGGAATTGCCGTCCGCAATCAGCGACACGTCCATCGTGAACAGCGAGCCGCCCTCGGGCACGACCTCCAGTCCTTCGGCCTGGGCAGCGCGCACTACCATCTGGCGTTGTTCGCGCCGTGGCTGGTTGTAGTTTTTCACGCTGTGCGCGCCCTCCGCCTTCAAGCGGCGCACATCGGCCAGCGCATCTTCATAGCTGTTGATCTCGGCATAAACCTCAGCCTGCTTGGCGCCATAGATGATCTCGCCCGTCGAAAAGGTGCGGGGGGCCAGAATCTTGCCGGCGCGCTGCATCTCCGCCGCCACGAAAATTTCGGACGCGCGCGCAGACGGATCATGGATCGTCGTGGTTCCCATCGCAAGGTTGACGATCGACGACCAGTTCTGTTGCGGCACCAGCTCGTCCTCGGCCTGGATGCCATGGGCGTGCGCATCGACCAATCCGGGGATGATCGTCTTGCCCTTCACATCGACGATCTTGGCGCCCGCTGGAATCGACACCTGCGCGCGCGGTCCTACCGCGACGATCCGGTCGCCGGTGATCACGATGACGCCATCCTCGATGATGCCGCCGGCCTTGTCCGCCATCGTCACGATTTTCGCCCCCGTCAGCGCGACGGTGCCGGTCGGCTTGTCAGCCGTCACCTCCATCGAGAGCGACACGCCCGTTTTTGGCGCCTGGAACTTGGCGGCATTCTCGCTTGCTGGTGACGACGGGAACAGCGCGCTGGTCTCTGCGGTAAACAGCGTCGGCCCGAGGCTCCAATGGACCTGCCGGCCGTCATTGGACCAGTTGATGAATTCGGCACCATCGCTGCTCACCCGGGTAACGGGAAGCGGCCCGCCTTTTGGATCGGTTGACACATCCTGCGTCCCCGGCAGCATCGGCATCACGAACGCCTGGTAATTTTGGCGGAAGGCAAAATATTGGCCGTCTGGCGACACCTGATAGTCATTCACCAGCTCGCCGGTTGCATGAACGCGCTTTTGATCGCCGTTCAGATCGGTGCTGACGAGCTGGCGCTTGCCCTTTTCGGGCATGATCATGAAAACGCGGTCGCTGCTGGCGCCGAATTGCGGGGCCGATGCGCCCTTGGTGACGAAAACGGGGACCCCGCCGCTGCTGGCGACGCGGTAAACGCCGCGATTGGCGCTCCAGCTGTCCGACGTGACATCGCCGCCCTCGCGCTTTTCGAAAACGATCGTCTTCGCGTCTGGCGAAAAGCGCGGATAGGCATAATGGCCCGGCTGAGTCGTTACGTCGCGGGCCGCGCCGCCCGTCGCCGCGACGGTGCGGATGCGGCCAAGCCCGGCATCGGTCCAGCCGACGAACACGACGCTGCGGCCGTCGCGCGACCAGCTCGGCCACATCTCAAGGCCGGCATC
>JBBQAG010000054.1:0-16524 GCA_038315875.1 Sphingomonadales bacterium
CCGCCGCATCGCCCAGGATACCCGCATCAAGCGTGATCTGGTCATAGGTCTGCTTATCCATGAAGGTGAGCTGCTCACCCTCGCGGAACAGGAACTGGAAATCGGTGGTATCGAGCCGCACACGCTCAACCGATTCAGCCGAGCGAAAGCGGACGTTATTCTTGCGGCCATCGATCAGGTTCTTGAGTTCGACCTGCATATAGGCCCCGCCCTTACCCGGCTGAGTATGCTGGATTTTCACCGCTTTCCAGATACCGCCTTCATATTCCAGGATGTTGCCGGGACGGATTTCGACCGCGTTGATCTTCATTGGTGAGCCTACGATGTTGAAAGAGCGAAGGCGCGGGCTTTAGCGTCCACCAGCCCTTGCGGCAAGCAGCGGATAGGGGTTGACCGGCTCGCCCTGCGACCAATGGTCCTGCGGCTTCATCAGCGACAGGCCGAAATGAAGATGATTGTTTCCCAGCCCGGCATTGCCGGTATCGCCGACATAGCCGATCGCATCGCCTGTACGCAGCTCCTGGCCTTCGTGCAGGCCCGGCGCATAGCCAAGCATGTGCGCATAATAATAGGACCATTTCCCGGCCGGCGAGCGGACATAGGCGGTGATGCCCCCGGCCTTGCTTTCAAACAGTTTTTCGACCCGGCCGGGGGCGGCTGCGATGACCAGGCTGCCGCGCGGGGCAATGATATCGGTGCCATGGTGCGCGCGGGCGCCGCTTTCGCGTGGATCACCCCAGCTGTCGGCAATCTGCGCCCGGTCAACGCCCATTACTGGAACAGCGATCATCCCTGTGACCTGGATCGACCGCACTGGCGCAGGCGCTGGCACTCGCACCGCCGTTCCCGCCATTGCCGACCTTTGACCCGTCGGCGAAACTGACGTGGTCGCGGCGATCGGCCCCGAAACGCTGGGCTCCCCAACAACATGCACGCGTACCGTCATCGCCATCAGAATGATAGCGATGACGGTGATCGCCCCAAGAATGCCCAGCGATCGCAAGCTCTATTCCTGGAAGATCGCGGGCGTACCAGGCTTGATCATCAGCGAAAGCCTTGCCGCATCCCAATTGGTTAGCCGGATACAGCCATGGCTTTCCGCCCGACCGATCGTCGACGGCTCAGGCGTGCCATGGATGCCGTAATGCGGCTTGGAGAGATCGAGCCAGATCACGCCAACCGGTCCGTTGGGGCCAGGCGGAAGCAGTGCATCCTTGGCACCGCTTTTCGCATCCCAGAACAGATCGGGGTTATAATGGAATTCGGGATTGTAGGATTTGCCCTGCACCTTCCAAGTGCCCGTCGGCAACGGATCATGCGTACTGCCCATCGTTGCCTGGAATTGGGCGACAAGCTTTCCGGCACCATCATAAACACGCAGCACGGCATCCGATTTGTCCACCACGATCTTTTCGCCGGCCGGCTGGTTTGCATCGACGTTCAACGTCGACAGCGTCTGGCGCCAAGCCTCCGGCAGTTTCGCATCATAATTGCGCGACGACGGCAGCGCGTTGGGGAAATTGATCAGGGTGCCCGGCGTGAGCCGGGTTTGCGGGCTATTGAGCTCAATCAGCATGGCGGGCGTCGTGTGAAACATCTCCGCCAGCTTCTCCATCGGGCCGGCATATGCCAGGCTTGGCAGCTTCGCCTTTTCCGTCGGATCCTTTGGCATTGATGGGACATAGGGCCCAGCGAGCCCCTCGGCTGTCAACCGCAATTGCCGGATTGGACGCAGAGCCCGATAAACACGAAGCGCCGTCATCGTCGGCTGATCGAGATCGCCGTTGCGATCGAGGCCACGCGATTCCTGAAAGCCCTTGAGCGCTGCAGTCAACGATTGGCCGCGCCGGCCGTCGATCACGCCTGGCGAAAAACCGAGATGGTCAAGGATCACCTGAGCATGCAGCACCGTGATGTCCAACTTGTCCGCACCTGACTTGGGCGTAGCTAAGGCCGGTCCCAAAGATGCGGCGACGAGGCCAACGGAGGCCAGCGCGAGGCAGGCCGCAGCCGCAGTCATTTTTTTCAATCTATCAATCCCTTAAACGCTATCGATGCCAACAACGAATGAAACGCCTTCAGTGTCCCTGCCGGTTTCGCGCCGAATGGTGATGGGCGGCCTGATCGCGAGCGGGATCGCACTGCCCGGCTTGCCCGCAATGGCGGCGACGAGCGAGTGGCGGCTGGCGTTGCGCAACGTCCACACCAGCGAGAAGGTCGATGCTGTGTTCGTGCGTGGTGGCCAATATGTGCCCGCTGGCCTGGCCGAGCTGAACCATGGCCTACGCGACTGGCGGACCGGCGAAGCGTTTGCGATGGACCGACAGTTGCTGGCGTTGCTGGTGTCGCTGCGCGATTCGCTGGGGATGAGCGGCAAGACCAGCTTCGATCTCATCTCCGGATATCGATCGCCCAAGACCAATGGCGCTCTCCAATCAGCTGGCGGCGCGCATAGCGGCGTTGCCTCCCAAAGCCAGCATATGCTGGGAAAGGCGACGGATATCCATTTGCCCGGCGTAGCGCTCGATCGGCTGCGTCAGGCGGCGATGGCGCTTGGCAAGGGCGGGGTCGGCTTTTATCCCGCAGACGGTTTCGTGCATGTCGATACCGGGCGTGTGCGGCATTGGTGATCCGCGTGGCGGCGCACAGCATGACGATCAGGCCGCGAGCACGCTTTCAAAGGCAGCGATCGCCGCCGCTTCGTCACCGCCCCAGACCGCGTTCGACACAGCGAGAAAATCGGCCCCGGCGGCGATCAACGGGGCCGCATTGGCAGGCGTGATGCCGCCAATCGCGACACATGGCAGCTCGAACATGGTCGACCACCAGCTGAGCAGCACCGGCTCCGCGTGATGCTCCACCCGTTTGGTGCTGGTCGGGAAGAACGCACCGAACGCCACGTAATCCGCTCCCGCCTCGCCCGCTTCCATCGCGAGGTGACGGCTGTCATGGCAGGTGACGCCGATCTGCGCCGAGGGGCCGAGCAGCGCGCGCGCCTCTCGCGGATCGCCATCGCCCTGCCCCAGATGCACCCCATCCGCCCCCAAACGCTTGGCGAGCGAGATGCTGTCGTTGACGATGAAGGCGACATCATATTCGGCGCATATCGACTGAAGCGGTTCGGCAAGCTTGGTAGCGTCATGCTGATCGATATCCTTGACCCTGAACTGAAAGGCAGCGACGGGCCCCGCCCCCAGCGCGCGACGGAGCCGATCAGGAAAATCGCCGCCGACATCGAGCGGCGATATAAGGTAAAGCTGGCAGCGTGGTCGCCGGTCATCGCGGTTAAACTGTGCCGCGAAATCAGGATCAAGTGGGCCCAGCGGATCGAGATCGTCGGCCATCAAGACACGATCGCCAAAAGGAAGCCGTCCCATTTTTTGCTTCCCACCGTTTGCACTGCCGTCGCGCTCAGTCTGGGTTCGGCGGCAACGGCTTCGAAAAGCGCGCGGGTACCGATCACCCGGGGATCGTCGCTCTCCGGATCAAGCACCTGCCCCTCGCGGATCACATTATCGACGATGATCGTTGTTCCTGGCCGCGACATGGCGATCGCTGACTCGAGATAGTCAACATTGGACGGCTTGTCGGCGTCGATAAAGACGAGATCGAACGGCGCTTCATTCTCTTCGATCATCGCATCGAGCGTGTCGATCGCCATGCCGATGCGGATATCGACGCGGTCACCCAGCCCGGCTCGATTGACATTTCGCCAAGCCACTTCGGCATGATGCGGGTCAATCTCGAGCGTGACGAGCCGCCCATCTGCCGGCAGCGCGCGGGCGAGACAGATCGTTGAATAGCCGCCGAGCGTGCCGATCTCCAAAATCCGCTTCGCTCCCGCCATCCGGGCAAGCAGATGGAGCATCTTGCCTTGCGCCGGGGAGACATCGATATCGGGCAAACCGGCCTCGGCGTTGGCAGCAAGTGTCGCCGCCAGCGCCTGATCCTCGCCAAGCAGATGATCGGCGATATAGCCATCGACCGCGGTCCAGCCCGCCTCGGGGGCGTTCAGCCGCTCGACCATCGTGCCTATTCCTCGTTCTTGTAGATCGCGACCAGCTTGTCGAGCATCGCCAACGCTTCGGCGCGGGGACGCTGGAAGGTGTTGCGACCAATGATCGATCCGTTGCCGCCGCCATCGCGGATATCGCGGGCATCCTGATAGACGGCATCGGCACCCTTGGCCGCGCCGCCTGAAAACACAACGATCCTGCGCCCGTCAAAGCAACTCTTCACCACATGGGCGACGCGTTTTGCCTGGGTCGAGCTATCGAAGCCCTCATACGCCTTTTTGGCGTCGTCTTGCTCGATATGGTCGCTCGGAAGCTTCACCTTGATGATATGCGCGCCAAGCAGCGCCGCCATATGCGCGGCATAGGCGCCGACATCGAGCGCGAGTTCGCCCTTCTTCGAAAGCTTGCCGCCGCGGGGATAGGACCAGATCACCGTGGCGATGCCGACCGATTTGGCCTCGGCCGACATTTGCTGGATTTCCTCCATCATGTCGAACACATCGTCAGCGCCGGGATAGATCGTGAAGCCGATCGCCGCGCAGCCGAGCCGCAGCGCGTCCTCTACGCTGCCCGTCAGCGCCTGATTGATGTTGCTCGCCCAGCTGTTCGAGCTGTTGACCTTGAGGATCGTCGGAATTTGACCTGCGAAGGTCGCTGCCCCCGTCTCGATCATGCCGAGCGGCGCTGCATAAGCGCTCAAGCCGGCATCGATAGCGATCTGGAAATGATAATGAGGATCATAGGCTGGCGGATTGATCGCAAAGCTGCGGGCCGGGCCATGTTCGAACCCCTGATCGACTGGAAGAATGACGAGCTTGCCGGTGCCGCCAAGACGACCGTGCATCAGGATGCGCGCCAGATTGGCCTTCACGCCCGGATTGTCGGATTCGTAATGGCTCAAAATGGCCTTGACCGTCGGCGTCATCATTGTCCCCTCATGCGTGACGATTGCGTGCCGGCCTGTTAGCGGCGCGCGCCGTCACCGGCAACGGGTGTTGAATGCCGATCAGCGAAACAGCGGGTCAGGCTGGTTCGACCGCCATTTTCGCGTCTTCGTTGACAGCGCGGCGTTCGGCGGTCTTTTCGGCACGGCTGGCCATTTCATCCCATGCCTTGGCGGCGCGGAGATAGCGTTCGCGAACATTGTCGAGGGTCGCCGTTGCCGCGTCGTCGGCGGCCTGGCGCGCGCGCTCGCGGCAAAAGGGTGCGGTCGTCGTCATGACGATTCTCCTCATGAGCAAAGAAAAAGGGGGCGCCAGAATGCATCCGGCGCCCCCGATAAGGTCAAGCTGCAGCGAGATTGACGGCAGACATCTTGCCGCGACGATCCTGCTCGAGCTCGTAGGAAACGCGCTGTTCCTTGTCGAGCGTGCGCATCCCGGCGGCTTCAACCGCGCTAATGTGCACAAAGGCGTCGTTGCCGCCATCCTCGGGTGCAATGAAGCCATAGCCCTTGTCGGCGTTGAAAAATTTCACGGTGCCAATCGGCATAGTCAGTTCCTTGAGTAGAGCCGCACCGGCGCTTCTGACGCCGGGCACGGTTGGGGCCGATATAGAGAAGACGGCGCATCGTCCGGCCCCGGCCGACACGCCGAAGCGGGTTACAAGGCGTTCTGCCGAAGCGGCGCCTTACGAAAACGATAGCGGGCGTAACGATCTCCGATGACACCGGCACCGATGACACCGGCATAGCCACGGGCAAGGCCTGCATGCGCGGCGCGCGCCGGGCCATTGCCTGCAGCCTGGGCATTGAACAGCGAGATTTGTTCTCGATGAAACAGATAGTTGAGATCCAAAAGCGCCGCTCCAGCTTGGCTTGCAAAAAGGGAGCGCGCAGGTCTCTCAGTCACGGGAGAAATAGTTGGGTACTCGAGTGATGGAGGGGCAATAGCATAGCGTGCCGGATTTGTCGCATCAAATGAATCGGTTGATTCAGCGGGGCGCCAAAGCGGCGACGCCGGGCAATTCCTTGCCCTCCATCCACTCGAGGAATGCGCCGCCCGCCGCCGACACGAAGGTGAAGTCGTTGGCCACGCCTGCCTGATTGAGCGCGGCCACGGTGTCACCCCCGCCGGCGACCGATACGAGCGAACCGTCCTTGGTGAGTGCCGCCGCCGTTCGGGCAAGCGCCACGGTGGCTTGGTCAAAGGGCGGGGTTTCGAAAGCGCCAAGCGGACCGTTCCAGACCAGTGTTCGGCAATTTTTGAGCACGTCGGCGAGCGCCTCGGTAGCGGCGGGACCAATATCGAGGATCATCTCATCAACGGCGACTTCATGCACGTTGACGGTGCGCACCGGGGGATTGGCGCGAAATTCTTTCGCTACGACAACGTCGTAAGGCAGGTGGATCGTGCAGCCGGCGCGTTCTGCGGCAGTGAAGATATCTTCAGCGGTGCCGGTAAGATCATGCTCGCACAGTGACTTGCCGACATCGACGCCGCGCGCGGCGAGAAAGGTGTTGGCCATCCCGCCGCCGATGATCAGGTGATCGACCTTGTCGACCAGATGGACAAGCACGTCGAGCTTCGTCGACACCTTGGCTCCACCGACGACTGCCGCGACAGGATGCTCGGGATTGCCAAGCGCCTTTTGGAGCGCACCAAGCTCGGCCTCCATCGCCCGTCCGGCGAAGGCTGGCAACGCGTGCGCGATTCCTTCGGTTGAGGCGTGGGCCCGGTGCGCGGCGGAAAATGCGTCGTTCACATAAAGATCGCCGAGCGCGGCAAAGTGCTGCACCGTGGCGGGGTCATTCTTTTCCTCGCCACCGAAAAAACGCGTGTTTTCAAGGATCGCGATATCACCGGGCTTCAGCGACGCGACCGCCGCCGTGTCGCCTTCCCAATCGACGAAATGCACCGGGCGACCAAGGACATCGGCATAGGGTCTGGCGAGTCGCCTCAGCGAGAATTCGGCACTTGGTCCGTCGGGGCGGCCGAAATGCGACAGGATCAGCACGATCGCACCGCGATCGGCCAGTTCGGTGACCGTTGCCAATGTCGCGCGAAACCGGGTGTCGTCGGTGACAACGCCGGCCGCCATTGGCACGTTCAGGTCTTCACGGACGAGCACGCGCTTGCCGGCGATATCGCCCATGTCGTCAAGCGTGCGATGCGCCGTCATTCGTCACTCTCCACTTCGATCCGATCGCCGACCGCGATCACCCCGCCGCTGATCACCTTGGCGAGCACGCCGCCACGCCAGTCGGGCGTCAGTGCTGCCTTCAACCCTGGTTCGATTTCTTCCATCCGGCTACATGGATCGCATTCCTTGGTGATCATCAGCACCACTTCGCCGATCCGCAATCGAGCACCATCTCGTTGCGGCAGATCGAGGCCATCGACGAGCAGGTTCGCCCGCCGCGCAGACCAATGATGGCGCGCGCCAAGATCGGCCATCGCTGCCTCCCAATCGCCACGCTCGATCAGCGACACCTGCCGCCGACCGCGCCCGCCAGGCTTCACCGCGCCCCGAAAATCGCCGTCGAGCCCCGCCTCTACCGTGATCGCCGTGCGATCGAGCACTTCCATCGGTCCACGCGGCCGCGCGTGGCGAGCGATGCCCGCGATCATGCCCATCGCTTAAAGGAAAGCCGCCATCGCCTTGGCGGTATCGACCATCCGGTTCGAAAAACCCCATTCATTATCGTACCAGCTGACGACGCGAACGAGCTTGCCGTCGATCACGGCGGTTTCCAGGCTATCGACCGTCGAGGATGCCTGATCGTGCATCAGATCGATCGAGACCAGCGGCTCATCAGTATACGCCAGGATACCGACCAGCGGGCCGCTTTCGGACGCCGCCTTGAGGATCGCATTGACCTCTTCCTTCGTGGTATCGCGCTTTGGCGTGAAGGTGAGGTCGACCAGGCTGACATCGGGCACTGGCACGCGAATCGCCGATCCATCGAGCTTGCCCTTCAGTTCGGGCAAGACTTCACCAACGGCGCGCGCGGCGCCGGTTGTCGTCGGGATGATCGACATCGCCGCCGCACGCGCCCGCCGCGGATCGCTGTGCACCTGATCAAGGATTTTCTGATCGTTCGTGTATGCGTGGACCGTCGTCATCAGCCCGCGCTCGATGCCAATCGCGTCGTTGAGCACCTTGGCGACGGGCGCGAGGCAGTTGGTCGTGCAAGAAGCATTCGAGACGATCATGTGATCGGCCGTCAGCTTGTCGTGGTTGACGCCGAACACAACGGTCAGATCGGCGCCCTTGGCCGGCGCTGAGATCAGCACCTTCTTCGCGCCAGCATCGAGATGCTTTTGCCCACCCTCGCGATCGGCAAAAAAGCCCGTGCATTCGAGAACGAGATCGACCCCCAGCTCCTTGTGGGGGAGCTTGGCTGGATCGCGTTCAGCCGTCACCCGGATACGCTTGCCGTCGACCACCAGATCGTTTCCGTCGGCCGAAACAGTGCCCGGATAGCGGCCATGCACGCTGTCGCGCGAAAACAGCCAAGCATTGGATTTCGCATCCGCCAGATCATTGATCGCAACGAGTTCGAGACCGGTATCACCCTGTTCAAGCATCGCCCGCGCCACCAGGCGACCGATGCGCCCGAACCCGTTGATCGCAACCTTGACCGTCATCGACTATTCTCCGTCACTTCTGCAATTTGGCAATGATTTTGGGCGCGATGGCATCTGCCGTCAGCCCGAAATGGCGATAGACCGCCTCGCCGGGGCCCGATGCGCCGAAGCTGTCGATCCCGAAGCGCAGGCCGTCGACCCCGGTATGGCGTTCCCATCCAAAGGTGGTGCCGGCCTCGATCGAAACCCGAAGCACGTCGGCTGGCAACAGATCGGCACGATAGGCTGCCTCCTGCGCGGCGAACCGCTCCCAACTGGGCATCGACACCACATCGACACCGACGCCCTGCCCTTCAAGCAGATCGGCGACCGCGACCGCGAGCGACACTTCGGTGCCGGTGGCGATCAGCACGACCCTGCGCGCCGACGAGGCCGACCGAAGCCGGTACGCGCCAAGCGCAGACCGGTTTTGAGCTGCCTCGGTGCGCAATTGCGGCACATTCTGGCGGCTGAGCGCGAGCAGCGACGGGCCGTCTTCACGCTCTAGGGCGAGCTGCCAGCACTCCGCCGTCTCGACTGAATCGCAGGGACGATAGACGTGGAGATCGGGGATCATTCGCAGGCTCATCACCTGCTCGATCGGCTGATGCGTCGGGCCGTCTTCACCAACGCCGATCGAATCATGCGTCATCACATGGACGACGCGCGTCTGCTGGATCGAGCCAAGCCTGATGGCAGGCCGCGAATAATCGGAAAACACCAGGAAGGTGCCGCCATAGGGGACGACCCCGCCGTGCAGCGCCATGCCGTTCATCGCCGCCGCCATGCCGAATTCACGGATGCCATAGCTGACATAGCGACCGCCATAATTTGCAAGCGTCAATGGCCCGGTCGATTTGGTGACGGTGAGGTTAGATCCAGTGAGATCGGCCGAACCGCCAAGCAATTCAGGGCATGCCGCCGTCAGCACATCGAGCGCCATTTCGGATGATTTCCGGGTCGCGACGGCCTTGGGCTCGGCAATGAGTTGTGCAATATGGGCGGTGATCGCTCTGGTATCGACCTTGCCGGCGAGGCGTCGCTCGAATTCGCGCGCGTGGGGACTTGCCGCCAACCGAACGCGCCAGGCCGCGTGCGCACCGACCGATCGCTTGCCTGCTTCTCGCCAGGTGTCGAGGATCGGCTGCGGCACCTCGAACGGCGCGCTCGTCCAGCCCAGCGTTTCGCGCGCTGCCGCGACTTCGTCCTTGCCGAGGGGGCTGCCATGCGTTTTCGACGTGCCCTGCTTGTTGGGCGCGCCCTTGCCGATCACGGTGCGACAACGGATGAGCGATGGCCGCGGATCAGAAATCGCCTCATCGAGTGCGCGGGCGATATCGGCGGGATCATGGCCGTCGCATTCGGCTACATGCCAACCAGTCGCTGCATAGCGCGCCGGGATGTCCTCGCTCGATGACAGGCTGACCGCGCCGTCGATGGTGATCTTGTTATCGTCCCAAAGCACATTGAGCCGGCCGAGACCGAGATGACCGGCAAGCCCGATCGCTTCGTGGTTGATGCCCTCCATCAGGCAGCCATCGCCAGCAACCACCCAGCTATGGTGATCGACAAGATCATCCCCGAATTCAGCGTTAAGATGCCGCTCGGCGATCGCCATGCCGACCGCCATTGCCAGCCCCTGCCCAAGCGGCCCGGTGGTGCATTCAATGCCGGCGATCTCGAAATTTTCGGGATGCCCAGCACACGGGCTGCCAAGCTGCCGGAAATTGCGGATGTCATCGATCGTCGGTGCCGCATAGCCAGTGAGATAAAGCAGCGAATAGATCAGCATCGATCCGTGTCCGGCAGAGAGCACGAAGCGATCGCGATCGGGCCATTTTGGATCGGCCGCATCGAATTTGAGATATTGGGTGAACAGCACGGTCGCGACATCGGCCATGCCCATCGGCATGCCGGGATGGCCGGAATTGGCGGCTTCCACGGCATCCATCGACAGCGCGCGGATAGCGTTGGCAAGATCGGCTGGTGCTGCTGGCATTGGCTTCCCCGGGTGACCCGGTTCAGCGCTAGGCTAAAGGCTAATCCGGCGAGTCGATGATTTGCGGGGTCTTTGCGGTGGCGCGGCCTCGACGTCAACCGCCGCTGGGTGTGCAGGCGAACGCGCAGCCTTTACGGGATGACGTCTTGTCGTCTCGCTATGACGTGCTATCCGGTGATCATGGCGGAATATTCTCCCCTGCCCGCGGCGGACCGGATCGACCGTGCGCTCACCCGGATCGAAGACGCGCTTGCGGCGCGCGCCGAAAACGAGCGAGCGCTTGCGGGACGGCATGTCGTGCTCAGGCAGCGGGTCAGCGAAGCAATCGACAAGCTCGATGACATCATCGCCAGCGGCGGCGATTGATGGCGGAAGTCGTCCTGTCCATTGGCGATCGCCAACACCGGATCGCGTGCAAGGACGGATCGGAAGATCAGCTGCGGAGAATGGCTGCCATGATCGACAGCCGCTGGGGCGCTGCCAATCGCGCATCCGGCGGCAACAATGCCGAACGATCGATGCTGTTCGTGGCGCTCATGCTTGCCGACGCTCTTGATGAGGCAGCATCTCAGCCAGTCGCCCCGCCGCAGACCATCGCCGATGTCGATAACACCCTGCTCGCCCGAATTGCCGATCGGTTGGAGGCTCTTGCAGAGACGCTTGAACAACCCGGCACAAACGCCTAAATTGGCAAGTGGCGGGTACTGCCCGGTACGAGCGTGCGAACATCCCTGAGGCGATTATTCTTCCTAGGGGGCTGTCCCTTCGCAGATCCTGGTCTGAGAAAATGGTCCCCACCTGACGTTACTGGCGTCAGAGGATATTCAGGCAAACGGCCATGGTGGTCCCGCCACTTTATCTGCCACCATCCTAGCGCTGCCGCTGTTGGCCGACGCGAACTGGATTGCGATGGACGCCGCTGTCACCCCCGATTTGAAGCGCACATTGCGGGCGCAGATGCGAGCCGCCAGGTTGCGGTTTGCCGTCGACGCCGCCGCGATCGCGCCACCGCCCGAGTTCATCGATAAGCTTTGTGGCGGCAGCACCCTTGCCGGCTATCTGCCCCTGCCTGGAGAAGCCGATCCGGCGCTGCTGATCGCTGCCGCCATCGACCGCGGGCTGCAGGTCGCGATGCCGCATGTGTCAGATCGCGCCACGCCGATGCGATTTCTCGCCTGGGCGCCGGGGGATCCTCTCGCGACCGGGCCTTTCGAACTGCGCCAGCCGTTCGGCGATCGGCCCGAATTGATTCCCGACATCATCCTGACACCGCTGGTCGCCTTTGATCGCGCGCTCAACCGGTTGGGCCAGGGCGCTGGCTATTATGATCGCGCCTTCGCTACCCTTCCGGCGGTATTGAGGATCGGCGTCGCCTGGTCCATCCAGCAAACCGATCAGTTGCCCGTCGATCCGTGGGACGTGCCCCTGCATGGCATGATCACCGAACGGGGCTGGATCAATCCGGAGACCGATGCATGACCCCGAGTTGGCGAAAACCCGCAGGCGCGCTGGCGATGCTCGCGCTGATCGCGATCTGGGCGGTGCTCATCGCCAGCCTTTCGGAGATCGTCGCCGGCTGGCCATTGGCGGTGCAGGCACTGTTTTATGCGATAACGGGCGTCATCTGGATCGCGCCGATGCCGCCGCTGCTGCGATGGATGGAAACCGGCCACTGGCGCTGAGTTTCTTTTCGAGGGACCGCGCTATGGCGCGAGTGACGGGGCTCGAACCCGCGACCTCCGGCGTGACAGGCCGGCGCTCTAACCAACTGAGCTACACCCGCATGGATAGCGTGAGGCGCGGCACCTAGTTTAGGTGCCGGGGGCTGTCAACAGGCGAACCGTCGCCAGCCCGCCACTCACGCCCTGGGCGGGCGCAAGCCGCCGCGTTCGCGCCGCGCCTGATGATCCAGCGTGCCATGTTCAAACAGGAACCCGGCAATATCGGGCTGGCCCGCAGCGCCAAGCACCGTCTGCATGATGATCAGCAGCGGCACCGCCAGCAATGCCCCGGGCGTACCCCATACCCAACCCCAAAAGCTCAATGATATCAATATCATGATTGGGTTTATTGTGAGCCGGTGGCCAACCACGAAGGGCGTGATCGCATTCGCTTCCAGCAGATGCGCGCCGATCAGGATCGCGGCCGGCACCAGCGCGACCCACAAATCGGGAAAGATCATCAGCCCGCCCAGCGCGAGCAGCAGCGCGGCCACGATCGGGCCGAAATACGGCACATAATTGAGCAGCGCGACGATGCCGCCCCACATCAGCGGCACCGGCATCCCGATCAGCCACAGCATCAGCGAAACGAACAGCCCGAGCGACAGGTTGATGAGGGTGATCGTGCCGAGATAGGAGGAGGTATCGTCGACGACATCCTGGATCACGCGCGCGGTCGCCATGGCACCGTCAAAGCTCGATCGGCTGGTGATCGTCCGCCGCCTGAGCCGGGTCCAACCCGACAGGAAGAAATAGACGACGAGGGTGCCGAAAAAAACCTGGATGAACACCGTAGGCGCCGAGGTTGCAATGAGCTCGACCAGCGAGCGCGGCGGCACCGTCGTCGTCTGGGCGACACTCGCCATCTTTTCCGCCGACCCCGCAGCCAGCCGCATCGCTGTCTTGTCGACATATTTTTCGAGGCTGGCATAAAGATCGAGCAGCGGCGCGATGTTCATCCTGATCCGCCCGATCCGTTCGGGCAGCAGGCGAAAAAACTGCGTCGCCGGCACGATGATCGCGGCGAGCGCGATGTTGGCCGCGCCAAGAAACAGCACCACGCACATCAGGGCGGCAAGCGGCGCGGGGATGCTGCGGCGCTCCAGCCATTCAAGCACCGGCACCAGTGCAATGGCGATGACGAGCGCGGCGGTGACTGGCAGGAAAAATTCGGCACCGGCCTTCATCGCAAACGGAAATGCGAGCGCGAGCCCAAGCCCGGCGATCAGCGTCAGCGCTGCAAGCATGCGATCCCGCCCCCGCATATCCGCTTCGGCTTCGGCCAATCGCTCGGCTGGCGACATTGCCGCTGTCTGATCGGGTGCCTGCCCAGATGTCTGCGCGGGCGCCATTGCCGGCGATCTCATCGCAGAATCGGCCGACGATGCCCCTGCGAGCGGCTCTGGGATGGGTCTTGCAGCGTCTTCCACGTGATGATGCCCTGAAGCTTGTGTTCCTTACTCTAGCGGCATTCCGCTCGCTTGTAATCCCGGCTAGCGTAGCGGGCATGAGCGATCTTATCCTTGTGATTGACGAAGGCACCACCTCCACCCGGGCGATGCTGTTCAAGCCCGACGGCAGCTGCCTCGCGACGCAGGCTGCCGAGCTGACCCAATATTATCCACAACCCGGATGGGTCGAGCATGATGCCGCCGAAATCTGGGATCGCACACTTGCGGTAACGCGCTCGGTGATCGATCAGGCAGGCGGTGCAGCGCGCATTGCCGCGATCGGCATCACCAACCAGCGAGAGACAGTGGTGTTCTGGGACAAGGCGACGGGCGAGCCGCTCGCCCCCGCGATCGTCTGGCAGGACAGGCGCACCGCCGGCCTGTGCCGCGATCTGAAGGAGGCGGGACACGAAGCACAGGTCCAGGCCAAGACCGGGCTGCTGCTCGATCCCTATTTCTCGGGAAGCAAGATTGGCTGGGCGATGCAGCACTGGCCGCAGCTGAAAGCGGCAGGCGACCGGCTGGCGGTGGGCACCGTGGAAAGCTGGCTGGTGTGGAAACTGACTGCCAGCGACCGGAGCGGCGGCCTGCACATCACCGATGCCACCAACGCCAGCCGGACCGCGCTGATGGCGATTGGCAGCGGCGGGTGGGACGATGGCCTGATCGACCTGTTCGGCGTGCCCCGCGCGGCCCTGCCCGAGATCGTCGATTGCGCCGGGCGGTTCGGCGAGACCATATTGTTCGGCAGCGCCATCCCGATCTGCGGCATGGCGGGCGACCAGCAGGCGGCGACGATCGGCCAGTCCTGCCTGCAACCCGGCGAGACCAAGGCGACCTTTGGCACCGGCGCCTTCATCCTGACGCAAGCCGGCCCCACCCCGCCAGTCTCCCACCACCGGTTGCTCTCGACGATCGCCTGGCAACTCGGCGGCAAGCGGGCCTATGCGCTCGAAGGATCGGTGTTCGTGGCGGGCAGCCTGATCAAATGGCTGCGCGATTCGATTGGCCTGATCGGCACCGCCGCCGAGACCGAGGCGCTCGCCCGCAGCGTGGCGGACAATGGCGGCGTCTATCTGGTGCCGGCGCTCTCGGGCCTCGGCGCGCCGTGGTGGCAGCCGGAGGCGCGTGCGAGCATCTCCGGCCTCAGCTTCACCAACACCCGCGCGCACATCGTCCGTGCCGCCCTGGAGGCGATGGCGCACCAGGCGCACGACCTGAAAACCGCCTTTGCCGCCGACGGCACCGACTGGGCGACATTGCGGATCGATGGCGGCATGGTCGCCAATTACTGGATGGCGCAAGACATGGCCGACATCCTGGACATCACCGTGGAACGCCCCGCCTTTGCCGAGACGACCGCGCTGGGCGCGGCAATGCTGGCGGGCGTCGGCTGCGGACTGTTCGCCGGGCTGGAAGAAGCAAGCGCAATGCGCGGCGCGGCGGAGGTTTTCGAGCCGGGCATGGAGGCTGGGGTGCGGGACGCGCGGCTAGCGGGCTGGAGCCGCGCGGTCGATAGCGTGGTGGCGCTGGCCGGGGGGTGAGGTTTGGGGGGGGTGAGGCCGCCAAAATTGCGGCTTTGGGACCTTATAGTCAGAGCGGCGATCCGGGGGTTCGACAGCGGCGAAAGGTTATAAAAGTTGCACCCTTACGCGCGGAGCCGTGATCTCGACCGGCGCGCAGGCGAAGAGGATGACCGAATTGATCGACCGATCGGGGGGATGCAACGGTGGGAAAGAGCGGCGCGCGGGTCACGATCTGGCGCTGGACTGATGGTGTATCAGAAAGTGGTGATGTAGGAAAATGGTGGGTGAGATTGCCTAATTTCGGGCCGTTTGCAGGCTGTCCGCTTTCGAAGTGGAAAATGCGTGAAGCTGCCGGTTTGCCAACGGCTCCAAGCGGACTTGGCGGCAGGGGTGGAAGATGCTCGACACTATCCTGCAGCGTTCGCTGACCTGCCTGGTAAATGCTGGCGATCAACATAAGCTTCAAAAGCTGCGGGCGCGAGCGGCGGCGTGATGTCCGGTTTGCCTTGCCCGGGAGAACTGACGGCGGATGATGTTCGCTCAGAGCCAATCGAATCCGGGCATATGCTTTACGACGCTAGCCTGTCTGGCACGGCGCGATACAGTGCGGTCGTTAACGAATCAGGGGTGACACATGCGGCGATGGACGATGGCATATCTGGGCGCGATCGTGCTCATCGCTACCGGGGCCGCTACGCCGCCGCCGAACCTTCAAGCCTTCCTGTCCTACCCGTTTGTCAGCGACATCGTAGGCAACCAGCAGAACGAGAGCTTCGCTTGGTTGGAAATGCGAAACGGAAAGCGCGCCGTCTGGATTGCGGAGGGGCCGTCGGCCAAACCCAGGCTGCTCTATTCGAGTGCAAGCGACGACGGCATGGAACTGGCCGGCCTGAGCTGGTCGGACGACGGCACGGTGCTGGCCTGGTCACGAGGTGGCGGCGAGCATAACCCATGGGCCAATGGCCTGGCCCCGCCCAACCCGGCGTCGGCGGTCGATCAGCCCAAGCTCGAAATCTGGGCGTCTGTGAGCGGCGGCAAGCCACAGCTGGTGGGCGAGGGCGAAGAGCCCGTCGTGTCGGCGACTGGACGCATCGCCTATCTAAAGGATGACGCGGTCTGGATGGTTGACCCGCGCAGCGATGCCAAACCCGCCAGGCTATTTTACGATCGGGGCAAAGACGGGAGTCTCGTCTGGTCGCCAGATGGCAACAAACTCGCGTTTGTATCGCGGCGTGGCGACCAC
>JBBQAG010000070.1:0-12479 GCA_038315875.1 Sphingomonadales bacterium
GACCCCGGTGTGTCGCTCGGGGTCTATGCGACGGTGCTGTTCATTCTGGGATTGAGCGAACGCATCGCCGATCTTGCCGATGTCGGCAAGGACAGCGTTGGCTTGCAACTCGAAGAGGCACGATTGCCGCAGCGTGTCCGAGCCAGCAAACCACGCATTGCGAAGCAGCCTTGAGCGACCGCGAACTTCTGATCTATGTTGACCTTGCCGGCGCTGCCCAACTTGTCGGGCAGCTTTGGGCACGGCGTGCCCGCAACCGGGAAAGCGCCAGCTTTGAATATGATGCCCAATGGCTGGCAAATCCGGCGCGCTTCGCGCTTGAACCGGCGCTCGTTCTCGGCGGCGGACCGCAGCACACGCCGCATGGCCGGTCGCTGTTCGGTGCCTTCGGCGATTCCGCCCCCGATCGCTGGGGCAGAAATCTCATACAGCGCAACGAGCGGCGGCGCGCCCAAGTGGAGGGCCGCGCGCCGCGCAGCCTTGGCGAAGTTGAATACCTGTTGGGCGTGTGCGACATCGCGCGCCAGGGCGCGCTGCGTTTCAAGGAAGCCCCTGATGGCCCTTTTCTGGCGAGCGGCGAACGGACCAATGTCCCGCCACTCATTCGCCTTGGCGAACTGTTGAATGCCGCCATGCGCGTTACCGCAGATGGTGACGATGACAATGATCTCCGGCTGCTTCTTGCCCCCGGATCATCCTTGGGCGGCGCGCGGGCGAAGGCCTCGGTACTCGACCTCAACGGCCAACTCTCCATCGCCAAATTCCCGCAAAACGATGACGCCTACCCGGTCATGCAATGGGAAGCGGTGGCACTCGAACTGGCGCGCCGCGCCGGAATCACCGTGCCGATCTGGCGGCTGGAACACGTAGCCGATCGCACCGCACTGCTGCTGCGACGGTTCGACCGCGAGGGTGACATCCGCATTCCCTACCTGTCGGCAATGAGCATGCTTGGCGCCAGCGACAACGAAGACCACAGCTATCTCGAAATCATCGATGCCATCCGCCAATACGGATCCGAGCCAGAGCAGGATTGCGCTCAGCTCTGGCGACGGATCGTCTTCAATATCCTGATTTCGAACACCGACGATCATCTGCGGAACCACGGCTTTCTTTACGATGCAGCCGGGGGAGGGTGGCGGCTATCGCCCGCCTTCGACATGAACCCGACACCCACCGATGTTCGCGCACGCGTCCTCAGCCTTGCAATTGACGAGGCCGACGATACAGCGTCGCTTGAGGTCGCCAGAGGCATAGCACGCCAGTGCGGTCTGAAGCCATCTGTCGCGGCCGAGATCACCGCCCAGGTTCAGGCCGCGGTCGCCCAGTGGCGAGCCGTGGCAGCGACCTACGGACTTCAGGCTCGCGATTTTGCGCGCTTGGCATCAGCATTCGAGCACGATGAGGCTGCAGCATAACTTGGTTTTGCGACCGCATGCGGACCCGATCAGCCGGCGTAGGATTGACGAGGGGTTTGGCGGTGATCCCGATATAGGCTCCGCCGCGCTCAAGTGCGCCCTTCACGGCATCACTGAGTTCTTTGCCTTTAATGCGCGGCGGTTGTGTGGGCTTGGTCCAGACTTCTCGCTTCCATTGCGCGTCACCACTGTCCTTGGCTTTGCATTGAAAGATGATATCGCACCCCGGGAGATAGTCGGTCGAAGCGTGGCCACCTTCCCAGCTGATGCTGCCGTCTTGGCCGCCATCAGGCACGGTGATCTGCAGCGGCACTTCGACGCCGCGAAGCGGGACACCGGCCTTTCGGGCTTCGACAAAGAGAAGGCGGCGCAGCAAGGCGACGAGCTGCTCGCCCGTAAAATCCTTGATCTCGTCTGGCTCGACGGTGAACACCGCTCAGCGCCGCCGAAAGCCGAAGCGCACGCCTTCTCCAAGGAGGTCGAGAACGCCGTCGGCCTCCTCGCTCATAGGGTTGGGCAGAAAGTCGATACGGGTCGATGACGGGGTCGCTGGATCAGCAACATAGGCGATAACGTAGCGTTTTTTCGAACGCGACTTGGCCGCCTCGCGGGCCGCGCGGACCTCGGTCTCACCCATTTCGAACCGGCAGCTGTCCCCTTGGCTCGCTTTGACCTCGATCAGCCAGGTCTTACGATCATACTCGACTTCGAAGTCGTAGCCGAGGCTGTCGGACGCGACAGCGCCGATCTGCAGGGTCGCATTCTTGGATACCCACGCCTTGTCGATGTCCTGCGTGCGCAACCGATCCTTCAGCCAGTGATAGACGACGAGCTCACCGAGCCTGCCAATCATATCCTTCTTCTCTTGCGGTATACGGGAAGGTGCATCCGAATTACGAGGCGCCATCGGTGGATCTCGATGACCTGGTTGCCGGGCTTTCACCTCCGCGAGATTCGCCAAGCTACCAAGCCGGGCGGACTTGACGGAACGGGAGAGATTATCGCCGATTTCCGCCGATATCGCGCTCCAGTCGCAATTCTGGGGATCCTCGTCGCGGCCATTGAAGCGCACCGACCTGGCCTGCGCTGCGCGTGCGTCGGCTTCGCGCCTCGATGCCTCTCGAGCGGCGGCGATCTCGGACTCGGGAATGCCCAGCGTCTCGCGGTCGAGTGACGGCCCCATTCCATTCGGCCAGAGCTTCAAATCCACACTCCATTTCAGAATATCGTCACTGCCGAGCGGGCGGAAATCGCTTGCCCCCGCCTTATCCAAGCCGGTGCGCAAATGACTTTCTGCAGAGCCTGAATCACGCCAATTTTCAGGGAGAGCCGCGCCCTTGGCAACGTGCCAAGCTCGCACCAGTGGCGTCGCTGTAATTGCAAATTGTGCGATAGCCCGCTGATTGGCCGCGCGGACCTCGAAGACCGGCGAGAGTCCGGCATCATTAGAGCCGAGGGCTTGTGCATTGCTTCGTGTCAACCATGCATCGACGAAGCTCAGGAGCAATTCCTCCGGCAGGACGACATGCTCGGTCAGCCACGCTGCATCAGGTGCCAACGCGCGCAGGCCGTCACGAAGAGATGCATAACGGGGCGCGGCTTTACCGGCGGAAAGGTCCGCTGCGACGCTGTTCCGTAGCGAAAGCAGGATATCGGCTTCGTGGCCTGCAATGAATTGCGCCAGCAACGTCGCGTGCAGTGCTGGATGTGTGACAGGTTCGCTGCCGGTCTCGGAGAGACTGGCATTGAAGCGCGCAAATTCGAACTGCATCAATTCCTGAAACTGGTCTGTCGCAAACGCGCGACGACAATTCTCGATCACCTCCGGGACACTGAGGCCGACCTCCCCACCCAGTGGCTCAAGTTCGGAAATCAAGGCGGCCATGTCCGAGCCGTGGATAAATTCGAGCGCATGAAGTCTGTCGAGGGCCGCCCGACCCCCAGCATAGTGGAAAGCCGCGCGGATCCACGGCATGCGCAGATCCAGCCGCTCGCCCATGAGATTTCGGGCAGATAAAGCAGCGCCATCATCGAGCAGAAGCGTGCGACAGAGCCTGTCGATACCCTGCTGGTCCAGGTCCATTCGATCGATGGCTTCGCCCTCTTGAGCGAGGCTGTTCGCCAACAGCCGCATGTCCGCCGCGACAATAGGTAGATCGATCGCCTCGCAGATTGCCGGAATACAGCGATCAAGCGCGCCCCAGGTCATCACCGCTTGGTTCAGGATGACGACAATCGGGACCCCGTCCGCCCTTCGGAAATTCACGGCCGGCTTATCGGTCGCGTGCGGAAAACTTGTCCCGTTGATCTCGAACTCTATGCGTCCGGCCTGCTGCACCCGCACGTTGGCAAGCGCCGCGAGCAAGGGCGACCGGTCGGCAGGCAACTGAGATGCAGCGGTCCCGCGGACGCCTTCGAGCGCGATCGCGAGCATCGGCCGCAGCCAGGGGCACAGGTCGATAGCGGTCCTGTCAGCTTGGAGCGTCTCTATGCCGGCTCCATCGACGCGAACATCATATTGGAGGGCGGATAGGCGTGATAAGCTGCGACCGTAAATCGCACTGAGCAGATTGCCGATCTTTGATCGGTCGGCCCCCTTCACGTCCAACATGGCACCGCCCAGCGGCCCGATCAGACTCGCGGCAATCTCATCGTCGGTGTCACGCACATAAACGGGGGGCGCGCCCGTCGCACCGGGCACCACGACCATCAACTCGCCCGCCTTTCGGCAGAGAAGCGGCATCTTTGGATCGGGTGTGCCGGGAAACTGGGGCTCGACCGCGTGGCGATCCGCCGCCGATTTCCATGTTGCGTTGTAAAGGTTCGCCAAAAACGGCTCATAGTGCCGGCTGACGCTTCCCGCCCCAAATTGTTGGGCCAGAAAGCGAAGCTGGGGAAATTGAGCGCCTGACTGGTTGAGCGTCCTTAGAAGCGAAAATTTCTTCAGCCTTTGGGCCGCCTCGGGTGGAGCACGGTCGAGCGTGCGCGCCGTTCGGGCGGTCAGCTGCCGCAGATAGTACGGGTATCGCTCAATACCGTTCGACACCCAGATTTCCGAAGGGCGGTAATGCCCTCGACGGCCGCTATCGGCCGACGGTTCCTCGGCAGGCATCCACTCGGCGCTACGAAGAAAGGCGCCTGCTGGCGTGGACCATTCCCGAGAATCCGAGGTGTAGTATGTGTGATGCACGTTCGTGACGAGTTGATCCGTCGGAACGGCGGCGGCCCATTCGATGACCAGCCCGGCATACAATTCGCGGCATTCCGGCGAAAAGCGCTGATGATCGTTTTGCCCCGGCAGGCACCAGATCTTGGTCGAGAACCGATGCATTGTGTTGTAGGAAAAGGTCAGTGCGTGGGGCTTGTGGACCTTTAGGTCCCGCCTCCACTCCTCAATCGCCGCATCGCTCAAGCCGATCTTGCGTGCAAACTCAAAGCTTCTGAGCTGGCCTGCCGTGGCCGTGTCCAGGCCTTCACGCTCGAAGCTCTGCAGCCCGCGGCGCACGCCGAGCGCGGAGAGGAACCTCATCCACTGACCGATGCGCGTACCCTTGAAGGCCCGATGTCCTGTCGGCGCGAGGCGCTTTCCCTTGAAAGTGATGAGGTCCGGCACATCGTTCGGCGCACTCGCTAGAAACTCGCTTAGCCGGCGTCCGAGCGTTTCCTCGGGCCATGTTTCAGAGAAGACCGCATCCGTTGCCGCGATCAGGTCGTTGTCCACGGTGGGCACAAGCAGACGATAGCGCTTATCGATCGCGATCGGCCGCCCCAATTCTTCGGTTCGCCGCCAGATCAAAAAGGCCCATCGCAGCCCCGCTATCGCCTGCTCGATCGTCGGATCCGCCTGGACGACCTGCGCGATCCGCGTAAGCACCGCATCGCCATCGTAGGCTGAGACGAGCCCAGCCTCGAGATATTCCCGGGTCTTGCGCAACTCGCCATGCCAAGGGAGGGCGTTCGAAGCGAAAGCGAAATAGCGTTCCAATTGGATCGGGACGCTTAGGAGTTCTGCCGGTTCACCCCCTTCTCCCGCGGGCCGAGGTGCCGGAGGGAAAAACAATGAGGGTGCGATCGGCTCGCCGCGCCTTCGGCGACGCCGTGGCCGCGTCTCGACCACATTGTCATCCGTGTCGTCCGCCTTGCCGTCGGCACGCACAGTGCCGTCATCGCAAAGAATGATTGGAAGCCCGGTAAGCACAGCCGCCTGCTCGACGAAGGCCGGCAGATCCCGGTAGAATTCGGTCCATTGCCCGACGGCCGGACGCGGACGGGTCTTCAACGTGCTGGCGATACTCGCCGCGATGCGGGCTTTCTCGCCGTTGCTCATGGCCTCTCGGAACGTGCCCAGTGCGCGCAATTTGAGAAATTCGATAAGCCGCGAGATCCGCGCCGTATGCAGGCCAGGCCAGATCAAAGCGACGCCGGCGGCGGCTGCATGTTGCGCTACAACCGCTTCCGAAAACGTATCGGACTCTGGGAATCGTGCCCGCGCGGCATTCGGGTGGCGCCATACCAGCCGCCCCGGGTCCGTGCCGGTCGGGGCAATACAGGGGATGACGCTCGACTGAATGAACCCAACCTCGGACAGGTCGGCAACCTGCTGAGCGACCAAGAGCGATAGACCCAGGCGCGAAGTGCCTTTGTCAGCCACGAGGCTGTCCGGGTCGGTCCAGGTCAACAGATCGACCGCAACGCGCGCTCGCTCTTCAGCTGGAAGCATCGGGCTCTGCGCGTAGGTCTCGTCTAACGGAATGGTCGTCAGCCAAAAGAGGCTCCGGGCGGCGAGCCCGGCACCTTCACCAAGCAAGAGCCGATTGAGCGCGACGCTCGCGTCCAGCGCCTTACGGTTGGAGGTTGGAAAGAAGCTCCCGTGAAGGTGCGCAGGGAGCGGAGCGGCCGCTCCCTCCCCCATTGGAAGATAGGTGTAGAGGCGCGGCGCGGTGATGTCGGCGTCCAAGCGAAGCGCAAGCGCAACCTCGCCCGTCCCCGACCAGCTTTCCCAGGATCCGTGAAGCTGGGTGGTTTCGATGCCGTGGCGGATCGCCTCCAGCATTTTTTCCTCCGCTACAGCCTCTCGCAGAACCAACCAGCGAGAGCTCTCGAGCGTAACGATCGTCGCAGCCGCCGGCGCGCCGGGAAGTTCCTTTTCAGTCCGCGAAAGCGACCGGCCGTGTGCCTCGCCACCATCGAGATCGATAATCCTGACGGTCAACCGACAGAGGTGTGCAAGGAACAGAAGAAGAGGCGCGCTATCGTCGTTGAGCTGCTGGATCTCGGCAAACGTATCATCATGTGCAGCCTTGTCGCGGAGGGGCAAGCGAATGACGGATGCAAAGCCCTTGCGCGCGAATTCACGGACGGTCTCGTTTTGATCCTTGAGAACCTGCGGAAGAAAAAAGATCGGCAGCGCGGTTCTGGCTAGTTCGGCAAGATGGGGATCGGCAAGCAATCCCTCGAACGCATCCGGACGCGCAAACGTAAAGCAGAAACCATCAAATCGAGTAAGCGGGCCGTCCAGCTCTCGCCGAGAATAAACCTCCGGCGCGTCACAAACGTGGCTCACGCTGCGAAACCCCAGACCCTTGTTGCCGATCGCCTCCCCTGGGGGTTTGTTCGACATGGCAATACGGGTCAGCGCCTTCAGATTTTCGTGGCTGAAAGGCCGTCCCCGATTGGCGACATAGAGTGTACCAAACTGCCCCTCGCGTTGGTCGAGAATAACCTCAACCTCACCGTCGCGCTGCTCCCTGTTGTGGGCATCGCTTCCATTCTGGATCAGTTCGATCAAGAAGCGGCCATGGTAGTCAGCCGCAACATGCTGGGTCAGGCTTCGATTTTGCGCGTAAACATCGTCGAAATAATCACCGGTGTTGGGATCTACAGTGCCACGAAAAGATGTGAGTTTACCCGCCGCAAGCGCTTCGATCGCCTGTTCCGGTGTCTCTTCCACTACGATCTCATTCGCAATCGCTGGCGCCTGCTGCAAATCCGCTTCGCTCAATAATACCCCCTACCCGAACCCCAATCATGCGTTCGGGTATATGGGCTGTCCACCGATTTCGGTGGCCGAACGCGCGAATGTCGACACTTGTCGGAAGCTGACATTTGACGAACCGAGCGGGAATGATGGGTTTATCCCAACCCTTGCCGTTACTGCGTCGGCTAATGAATGGCGGCTTTCAGGGTCGACTATGGCGACGTGGAATGGCCGGCATGAGGGCGCAAAGCTGCCGGGACGCGTGCCGCTCGATAAATCACCCGTGTGCCAAATTGCGTTCATGTGTCGGCCGTCCCAAACTACGATCGCGAGCAACATCCTCTGATCGGTATAGCCGCACCGCCGCCGGAACAGGTGGAAGGTCGTCATGAGAGGAAATGAGATGCGCGGACTCGGACAGTTCCAGATCGGTCAGATGAAACAGCGGGATGCCCGCATATTTGCGCTGTGCCAGCATTTGCGATCGGCTATCGACATTCTCGAGCAGATTGCTTCTCAACCCTACCAGCCGCCGCATGCCGCTGCGACATCAGCTCCGCCGCCGTCGGCAACCGGTTCGCGTCCGCTCAATGCCGTCAATGAGGCGCCACTAGGAAAGATCGCTTACACCATCAAAGAAGCCACTGCGGCGATAGGGCTCAGCAGGTCGACGATCTACAAACTGATGGCGTCGGGCGAATTGCAGACGATCAGGATCGGCCAGCGGCGGCTAATTCGAGCGGAGGCGCTGAATCGCCTCCTGACCGGGTCTGAATAGCTGTCGAGTTGAACGCCCTTACAGGCTGCAGCTGGCGACGGCGCGAACGCCTCTGCGCTTGTGTAGCGTCAGTGGATCGATCCAGATGGCTGGCCCGGCAGATCCAGCGTTCGATCGCGTGCCATTCTTTCTTTTGGAAGAAATTTAGATTATCCTTCTTCAGGAAGAGGAGGAAGCAACTGATGGCATTTCCAGGAAGCGCACATGCGACATCGACTTCGCCGGCGATTCTGCTGGCCAAGGCGGCAACACGCGCCGCCGAACGGCTCGGAATTCGCCAGCGTGAGCTCGGCGAGATCATCGGCATTTCGCCGGCCACGGTCAGCCGCGCAGCGCATGGCGGCAGCTTACCTGAAGACGGCAAGGCCATCGAATTGGCAACACTTTTTGTTCGTACATTCCGCGCACTGGATGCCATTGTTGGCGGAGACGAGGCCGTGGCGGCGGCCTGGGTGCGCAACCACAACACTGCCTTGGGCGGCGAGCCGCTGGCGCTGATGAAGACCGTGCCAGGGCTGGTTGATTGCCTTGCCTATCTCGACGCGCGCCGCGCGCTTGTCTGAGCCTTCCCTAAATCCGGGGCCGCGATCGGGCGATATGTGGCGGATGGTTGAGGCGCAGCACCGTGTCTCGACGATGAAGCTTGTCGATGATTTCGACGAACAGCGCACGCTCGAGGAACTGCTGGATGCGAGCAAGCCGCCGGTGCCGGCAGAGTGTCGGCATCTCGACTATCTGTTGTTCACGCCGTTTCGCTATGCCGCGCGCGGCGACTCTCGGTTTCGCCGCGCAGGCCGAACCCCCGGCGTCTTCTATGCCGCCGAACGGATCGAAACCTCGGTCGCCGAGGTCGCCTTCTGGCGCCTGCTGTTTTTCATCGAAAGCCCGGGCCTTGCCTGGCCCGCCAATCCGCTGGAGTTCACCGGCTTCGTTGTCCGCTATAAGGCGGAGCTCTGCCTAGACCTCACGAAGGCGCCCTATGATGCCGATCCGGGACGCTGGACCCACCCAACCGACTATTCCCACTGTCACGCCGTTGCTGACGAGGCTCGCAGCCTCGGCGCGACTGCCATCCTGTCTCGTTCGGCGCGCGATCCAGCCAGCGGCCCCACCGTTAGCCTGCTTTCCTGCTCGGCTTTCGACGAGGTTCGTCCGCGCCGTCGGACAAGCTGGCACCTGAAGCTGTCGCCGGCCGGCATTTATGCCCGCTGCGAAGCGCCAGCCAAGACGCTGGTATTTGACCGGTTGGCGTTTGCCAAAGATCCCCGTGTTGCCGCGTTCAATTGGCAACCAGACTGATTGTGGGCCTGTGAGCGTCAGTTGGCTAGACACAGGCACGTTACACCGAGCGCGGGCTCGATCTTCCGCTTGAATCGCCTCCGTTTTTAAGCGCCTGCGATTATGGTAAACTCGCGTCGGAGGTTGTTCATGAGGCGCCACGAAACGCCAAGCACTGCTGCTATGCCAGTTCGGAGACCAATTGGTTTCCGGGAGCAACTCCTCGGTATCGTGGTGCTGCTGTTTGCTTTCGTCATCCAGGTGTCTTTGGACGAGAATCTCCGCCAACTTCCAGCCGGCATCTGGTCTGCGGCACTCTTTTTTGCCCTGCTGGCTCTGCGTTGGGGTGCCGCAAGCCAACCGACGCCCAGCCTCAAGGTTGTCAATGACGTTGCAGCGCGGCGTTCGTCGGCACCGGTTATGGCGCTCACCTTGCCACCCGTCGAAGCCGAGATGCCGAGTGTGAAGGTAAAGAAACGCCTGTGGGCAGACGCGGTCGATGAGATCGGCGCCAATCACAACTGCAAATTGCCATTTGTGCTCGGTCCGTTGATTTTCGGGCCGCAAGCAGAGGTCATGCCCGTCATTGACGCGTGCTTTTGGCCGGGTAGCGCTTCCGCTGTCACATGCAGGACCAGGGAGATTATCCTGCTCGGCCGCGAGCAGTATGCCGCAATGCAAGCCGATTGCAGTCAGAAACGTTTCATCTACTCGGTGATGAAGGCGCATGAAGCCAAGCTTGCGGCGAGTCACCGGCCTCAGCCGGGCTATGACGTCTATCGCGATACGCTGACAGGGAAATCCTCGACAGTGTCCAAGCGCCTTCGCATGGCGATGCCGATCGATTGAGGCCGTCCCTTGCGGTGATTTAACCCCGACGCCTTTATCTGCGGATGTTCCGCGGAACATCCTTTGACGTTTCGCGACAGGGTGTCGTGCCGATGATTTGATCGCTCCCCTCACTCGATGAAGGGAGCGATCAATGCGAAACGACCAAGCCTATCAGCCCGATGATCCGCTGCTCGATCAAACACAGATCATCGCCTATCTCCAGATTTCGCGGACCCAGTTCTGGCGTGTGCGCGGTAGCGGCGACTTCCCCAAGCCGTTGCAACTCAGCCAGGGCGTTTCCCGCTGGCGCCAGTCGCAATTGCTCGAATGGCTGCGCCGGAAGGAACAGTCGTGAGCGGCGCCGCTTGCCGAAAGAGGCTTGGCCGCACTGGATATCAGCCTCGTCGGCGCACCGCGCCGTGGCGCTACATCGAGCGCCTGCATTCGAGCGTCGCCGGGCTTCAAGATCGGTTGATCTTGCAGGCCGGCGGTGCGCTTCGCGCGACCCGTATAACGCCATTTCCCACCTCCCAAGCAGTTCCCCGATGGCAGTCCCGATCCTCAGATTTTCGGGGGGAGGGTGGCACACATATGCTTCAAGAAGCTAGGTTAGGTAAGCTAATTCAATGTGTTATTCTGTATGACAAACGCCCAAAGCTCATCATACGCTGTCATACAGCTTCTCAGCAGGATCGAGTGTTCAGGCCGTCCCTTGTCGCGCGCGAAGGGCAGCGGCCCAAATACCAGTACGATCGGCGCCGTGTCGGCCTTCGGCCGCGTCTTACGTCTCTATCCGGCCCCGATCATGCCGCGTGACCCGGCGATGACCCAGGCGACGGCCTATCTGGACCGGGCACTAGCCGGCCGTGCCCGGGCCCGCGCTTCGTCGCTTGGGCGCTCGCTAAGCGCGCATCTTACGGCGCTTCTAATCGACGATCTCGCGGCCAGCCAGCCTGGCGCAGCCAAAGTTTCTGAACCCCAATTTGCCGCCGCGCTGGCCGAACTGCGCAGCCTGGTTCTGCGCCTCGAGTCCGCGATCGCGGCCTTGCGAAAGGACAACGACAATGGCGACCGAACCGCTCAGCACCCGGATACCCACCGAACTGATGGCGCAAGTCCGCGCCGAGATCGAGACCAGCCAGACCAATCTGACGGCAACAGTCACGCGCCTGTTGATCGCCGGCCTGACGGCCGAGGCGACAAGCGCACTGCTCAACAGCCGATTGGAAGCAGCGGACGCCGAACTCGCCCGGCTGAAGGCGGCGAACAGCTCGACCTCCTCGGCGCTTTCGGTCCCGACAAATGCTGACGACGGCATTACCGTCTTCGCCAGGCCCCATTACTTCAACAATCGCTTCGACGATCCTTACTTCGGAGATCGCCAGGCTGGCCGCACCATCAGCATTCGGACCATCATCGCCGACCGGCAGCGCCTTTTGCTACGCGGCGTCGCTGTCGGTGCCGCGCTGTTCATGGTCGCGCTTTTGCCGATGCCTTATGACTGGTGGTTCCCGCAACTGATCGCCAAGGCATCGATGGGCGGCAGCGGCATCGATCCGGGTGCCCGCCTGGTCGGCTATGAAAATGGATTCCAGATGCTCGACCGGGTTTGCCCCATGTTCGAGAAGGCTGTCACAGAATATGAGGCCGACAGTCGAAAGGCGAAGGCCGAGAAAAAACGCAAATCCGCCAAGTCTAGCGCAACCAAGCGCAAGACCGGTCGTCGCACCCCCAAGGGTCAAAAGTGATGCTGTCGATCGCATCCATCGCCAGCGGCGGAGGCGCCGCAAACTACTATGCCGGTGACAACTACTACACCGATGGCCAGCTGACCGAGGCAAGCCTGTGGCTCGGCCAGGGCGCAGAGCAGTTGGGGCTGTCGGGTAGGGTCGAGGCCAATGTCTTCGAGGCGGTGCTGGCAGGTGACCTTCCAAACGGTGAGCAGATCCCGGCAGGCGCGCGCGGTGGACATCATCCCGGCGTCGACCTGACCTTCTCAGCGCCGAAATCTGTGTCACTGATGGCGTACATCGGCGGCGATGACCGTCTGCTTTCTGCGCACATTGATGCCGTCCGCTCCACGATGGCATGGACGGAAAAGACCTTTGCCGAGGCAAGGGTCAGCAAGGGACGCGGCCAGGAGGTCGTCGGCACCGGCAATTTGCTCGTCGCGCTGTTCCAGCACGACACCAGCCGG
>JBBQAG010000057.1:0-16181 GCA_038315875.1 Sphingomonadales bacterium
GCTGGTATTGATCGTGGTGGCTGCGGTGGCGCTGTATGTCATCAGATCGCCCGGGCGTCCCCGCGACCAGCAGGCAAGCCGCGATGGCGTCGTTGCACCTCGCGCTTTGGATGCCCGGCCATCAACGGTTGACTATGCCCGGCTGGGGCAGCGGATCGCCAAGCTGATGCAGGATCCGGACATGGTGGGATTGGCGGTCGGCACGGTCGAGCACGGGCGCATCCGTTTCCTGCGCGGCTTTGGATCGACCCTTGAGGGGTCAGGCAGCCCTGTCACGCCCGACACCGTGTTCCGCTGGGCATCGCTCTCCAAGGGCGTGGCGGCGGCGCTTATGGTTGGGCTTGCGGCGGATGGCAGGCTGTCGCTTGACGCGCCGATGGCGAGCATGGGCACGACACTGACGCTGCCCGGCGATGCCCGGCGGGTCACGGTGGCCGATATCATGTCGCACCGGACAGGCCTCGTCCGCAATGCCTGGGACGAGCGCCTGGAAGCCGGCGAAGACCCCAAGCTGCTCCGCGCGATGCTCGGGACGCTCAAGCCGGAGTGCGCGCCGGGTGGCTGTTATGCCTATCAGAACATCGCCTTTGACAGCGTGTCGGAGATTGTCGAGCGGGTAACCGGCCAGAGCTATGCAAGCGTCGCTCAGGCGCGCCTGTTCGCGCCATTGGGGATGACCAATACGAGCATCGGCCAGGCCGGGCTTGAGAGCGCGGCAAGCTGGGCGCATCCGCACCACCAGGGCAGGGTGCTGGTGGTGGTGCGGGACAGCTATTACCGCGTGCCCGCAGCGGGCGGCGTCAACTCGTCGATCCGTGATCTCACCCGGTGGATGCTTGCG
Organism: Sphingomonadales bacterium; assembly: GCA_038315875.1. Lineage (GTDB taxonomy): Bacteria > Pseudomonadota > Alphaproteobacteria > Sphingomonadales > Sphingomonadaceae > Sphingomonas. Next base: position 842 of record JBBQAG010000057.1, read on the forward strand.
CAGATGGGCGATGCCCCCCGCGTCCTGTCGCCCGACATGCTCGATACGATGCACCGCCCCAGGGTGGCGACCCCGCCGCACGGGCGCCGCGGGCCGATGGATCGGGCGCTGACGCACGCCGCCTATGGGCTCGGCTGGCGCAGCTATAGCTATGCCGGCCACCGACTGATCGGGCACCGAGGATCGGTCGACGGTTATGGATCGCTCATATTGTTCGACCCTGTCGAAAAAAGCGGCATCGTCATGCTGTGGAACAGCTATCGGAGCAAGCCGGCGCGGCTGCAGCTGGAATTCTTCGACATGCTCTATCGCTTGCCCGCCACCGATTGGCTCGAGCTGGACGCCCTTCCCGACGATCCCGAGTCGACCTCTGGCGAGCCACTGACGAAGTCGCGCCCGGCGATCAAATGAATGCCACCCGATCTTGGCATGTCGCGCGTTAAGGCAAACAGATGGCTGCGATGCTTTGCGCGATGGGGTTGCGAACGGCGCTGCGAGTCGAGCCTCAACTGTGTCCCACGCCATCGCCGCTCGACACAATTTTTGCCGCCGCAGCGAGTTTTTCGAGCTTGAAGATGGTGACCCGGGCAGTGGGTCGCTAACCCGTCTCCGCTCTTCCCTGTTATCTGGGAAATAACAGGGAATAATTGCAAAAAGGCGGGCAAAAACAGGGTGACATGGATAAGCATCGCCGTACTCGGGCTCGAATATTGGCTGATATCCGGGCTTTTCGACAGGTCAAACGAGCGTTCCTGTTAATGCGCGGAACAGGGAATTTAATCGCACGGAACAGGGAGACGAACTCGCCGTAACAGGGGCGGTGAGATCCATAACAGGCGACGATCTAAAGAGTGGTGGAGCACAGAGCGGGCGGGGGTCTCATGCCTAGAGCGCGAGTAACTCGAAGGCGAGCACGTCCACTTTACGTTCTTTCTATGATCCGCTACGTTCCGCGGAATGGTCAGCGCTCCTGCTTTAGTTGCCAACCCCGGCAACCGCCCGCTCGCGATCTCCTATCGCGCTCCTGCAACGCTCGCGCCCGACCCGCGTAACGCGAGAACACATCCAAAGCGCCAGATCGATCAGATCATTGCCTCGATCAGTGCATTTGGATTTACGAACCCGATCCTGATCGACGAGGCGGGCGGCCTCATCGCGGGCCACGGCCGTTTGCTTGCGGCCAAGCAGATGGGGCTGGCGGAAGTCCCGACGATCGAGCTGGCGGGTCTGAGCGAGTCGCAGAAGCGTGCTCTGCGCTTGGCAGACAACAAGATCGCGCTTGGGGCAGGGTGGGACCTGGAAGTGCTGAAGCTCGAGCTTGGCGAGCTTGCGGTGATGGATCTGGATATGGATCTTACACTGACCGGCTTTGCAACCGGCGAGATCGATGTGCTGCTGAACGGCAAGGTCGATCCCGAAGAAGAGATCATTCCGGCCGTACGAGCAACGCCGCGCACGCGCACTGGTGATATCTGGGTGCTCGGGGATCACCGCATCGGCTGTGGCGACGGGCGGAACCCGGTTTTCCTGCGCGCAGTCGTTGGCGATATGGCCGTCGATGCCGCGTTTCTCGACCCGCCGTACAATGTTAAGATCAACGGTCATGCCAATGCCAAAGGGCGCCACCGCGAGTTCGCGATGGCGTCGGGTGAGATGAGCGAGCCGGAGTTCCGTACATTTCTCGCCGATACGCTTAGCGCATGTGCTGCGGTATCGCGCGACGGGGCGGTGCACTTCGTTTGCATGGACTGGCGGCACATGGACGATGTCGCAGCGGTGGCTCCCGATATTTACGGCGAGCGGCTCAACCTGTGCGTCTGGAACAAGAGCAATGCCGGGATGGGGTCGCTCTATCGTTCGCGCCACGAACTGGTGTTCGTCTACCGGGTCGGCAACGCTCCCCACTTCAATGCCGTCGAGCTTGGTCGGCACGGTCGCAACCGCACGAACGTCTGGGATTATCCTTCGGTCAACTCGTTCTCGGGCAGCAGGCGGGCCGATCTCGATCTCCACCCCACCGTCAAGCCCGTTGCGATGGTCGCGGATGCGATCTGCGATGTCACGAGACGCGGTGAGCTCGTGCTCGACATCTTCCTCGGCTCGGGCACGAGCCTGATCGCGGCGGAGCGGGTGGGGCGGCGGTTTCGCGGGATCGATATCGATCCCGCCTATGTCGACGTAGCGATCGACCGCTGGGTGGCGATGACGGGCGGGCCGCCCGAACTTGCGCACGGCGAGGCGCGCTGATCATGGTGCGCGCTGCGCCTCCCGAGCATGGCCGGTTCAGGAAGGGGCAGAGCGGCAATCCCAAGGGGCGCCCGAAAAGGCAGGCTGCCCCGCCGTCTGGGTCGGCGTTCGACATTGTCATTGAGCGCACGCTGACGGTGATGCAGGCAGGTACAGCGCGCGAACTGACAGTGGACGAGGCGCTTGAGCAGCGCACATATCAGGCAGCTCTGGGCGGCGACAGAATGGCGCAGCGCGAGGTTTTTAGAATGATCGCGCGCCACGAAAAAGCGAGATGGCAGCGCAAGCCGGCAAGGCCTCATGCAATCGAGTTGCTGCTTGAACATGGCGACCCCCGTAATGCCAATGTGGCGCTTCAGCTCCTCGATATCGCCGGGATTAATCCAGCTCGCAGCGACTGGGACAACCCGGAGGACCATCTCTTGCTGGAGCCCTGGGCGGTTGAGGCGGCCCTGTCACGACGCAGCGCGCGTCGACTGAGCGCTAAGGACATCGCTGAAGCCCGACGCTGTACGCGAGACACCGGCAGCGTCGTTTGGCCGGAGCCATCAGAGCAGTGAGCGGGGATATTTTTCCCGGCGCACCCGACGACGTGGTGGGCTACCGCAAGCCGCCAGCATCGACTCGCTTTAGCAAAGGACAAAGCGGCAATCCGAAGGGGCGCCCGCGCGGTAAGCGCAGCGCGCTGCCGCATGATGCGCTCCTCGGCCAGACCGTGACTATCCGCGAAGACGGGGTTGAGCGGCGAGTTACCGCTGCAGAAGCATTCTTGTTGCAGATGGCCAAGCGCGGATTGGAAGGCGACAGCGCTGCCGCGCGTCAGGCGCTCGCTGCGATTACTGAGGCGCGTGCGGCGCGCGGACCGAGTGGACGTGAGGGCGTACGAAAGATCATCGTGCAGCCCGTGGGTGTCGGAAGTGTTGAACCGGCAACGCGGGTGCTTGGCATGATGACGCGTTTGGACCCGTACCGGCCCACCGCGCGCAGTGTCATCGAGCCCTGGCTAGTCCAGCGCGCACTCGACAGGCTTGGCGAACGACGTTTGACGATCGCCGAACAGCGCGAAGTGGTGAGCGCGACGCGAATGCCTCAAAAGGTGAACTGGCCGAGCTGGTGGAGCGAGCGGCCATGACAAAAGCTTGGTGGGCCTAGACGTCTGAAATTGGTGGAAAACGGAATGGCCGGTTGGGAGCGCGATTTAGAAAAGCGGGCGCTTGTTGGGGAACCTTGCGCCAGCCGCTTCGGGCTCGCAGACTTCGCCGTGCAGCGTTCGCTTGTGGGTTCAGCGGCTTCGCCCTCGCGCCAAGCAAAGGCGTGCTTGAGCGCGTTGGTCAAAAGTTCGTTTCGACGGCGTGCGCGCGTATAACTGTTGGAGCGATTTCGCTGGGCTGGATTATAAGGCGGGCTATCTATCCATCTGAAAAAGAAGACATTCTATGCTAAAAAGAAGGGGCAAAATATCCGCTTCCCACCTCTTTGCCCGTGCCACAGCCGTCGCCCCGTTGCGGGACAGGCGTTCATTCGGGATTTACCGGTTGTAGCATAAATGTCCGTCGATGGAGATTATTCGCCACACGGTCGTCCCGGTCGTCATCGTCCTTTTACTCGTCGTGGCTCTCGAAATAGCCTCGCCTCGAATGAAGGTGCCGATGCGCGAGCGCTTTCCCGGCGCGCTTTACCTTGCCGCCTTGCCGGTCATGGTCATCGGCGTGTCATGGCCGCTTCGGACGGTGTGGGCGCGTCTCGGAATTGAGCCGCTTTTCAGTGTCCGCAGCCTTCATCCGGCTGTGGGGTTCATCGCCGCGCTGCTGATCCTCGATTTCTTCCGATATTGGGAGCATAGAACCGAACATCGCTGGTGGTGGCGCGTTCACTCCCTGCATCATTCGCAAAGCAGCGTTCACGCCGCTTCAGTCTATGCTCACCCGCTGATCGCCATCCCGGAGTTTTTCGTAATCGCGATCCCGCTCAGCTTCATCGACATTGGCGTTGCAGGCTTTTTCTTTCTCGGTTTGGCCGTGATCTTTCAGGACTTCGTGATCCACTCACCATTGCGAGTTCATTTTGGTCCGCTGCGCCGGGTCTTCGTCGATAACCGTTTCCACCGCATCCATCACTCGTTGGAAGAGAGGCACTTTGGCAAGAATTTCGGCCTTATGTTCACGTTGTGGGATCAGCTGTTTGGGACCGCATATTTCCCAGCAAGCGATGAATGGCCCGCCACCGGCGTCGAGGGGATGAAGTCGCCCCGGACGATTGGCGATATATTGCTGCACCCGCTAATGGCTGGCCGTAATCTACCTGCGGCGGTTGGTCAGTTTGGCCCCGCTCAGCATGCGGTTGATCAGCAGGAAGCGGCCCAGCTTGCTTCTAAAATAGATGCCTGCGTCGGCTCGGCCACAAAGTGTCCCGAAGCGACGGCGGGGGCGTAACGAAGGACATGGGTTCAATCGCACGGCTGGTTTATGGACGACCGCACCGGGTCGATCGCGATCGGCAAGACCGCCGATATCATTCTGGTCGACGGCGATGTGTCGAAAGACTTGACGAACCTGCGTCATGTCGAAACCGTCTTCCTCGACGGATATCGCTTGGATGGCGCGGCGCTTCGTTTGGCGAGTGGCTTGAACGGCATGCCGAGATAACAAGGTCGCACGTCATCTACCGAGACTGCAAGCAACCTCATGTTCGGTGAATTGGATATGGCGCTCAACTCGCGAACAACCGGCCGCCCTGATAGCGAACTTTCGACGATACATACCAAGCATTCCCGGCTGTATGGGGAAGACTAAACGGCAGCTAACCACCAGGTCAGGCCCTTCAGCATTGAAACTGAAATGCCGAAATTGGCCGTTTGGCCAATATGAACGAATGGTGGAAGTCGGGAAGCGTGAGTGGCTGCGTGAATGACCGAATATGGGTCGTCCTAGCCGCGCGGTTCATCACGATCCGCCAGTTAACTTCTTTCTTGCGATCATCGCGCAATGGCTGCCCAAAAGCACGGCAGAGGTTCGACCGCACGAGAGTAGCAAGGCAGCCTTGGTCATTCGAAATCCGATGCCTCATACGAAGGCCGAATTTCGATTTCTGAATCGACTAGCATCGGATTGGGGCAGCGCTTCAGCCATTCGACTGCCTCATACATCGATTTGACGTCCCATACCCAATGACCGGCAACCTGCTCGCCTAGGCGCGACGGACGGCATTGGTGTCGCAGTGCGCCAACTGGCGCTCAATCGCGTCAGCGTGCCACGAGCCTATCTCGTTAAGCAGGGTCGCGGCCATTGCGCGGAAGCCGTGGCCGGTCATCTTGTCCTGCGAGTAGCCTAATCGGCGCAGCGCCGCGTTGATGGTATTCTCGGACATGGGGCGTTCAACTGAGGTACGCGACGGGAACAGGTACGAGCTATACTCCGCATCGTGCTCGATGGAGCGGATGATCGCGAGAGCTTGGACCGATAGCGGCACGCTGTGAGCGCGCCGCATTTTCGTCTTGTGAGGGGGAATCGTCCAGACAGCCTTCTCAAGATCGAAATCAGACCATTCAGCGAACCGAAGTTCGCCAGGTCGCACGAACACGTGCGGGAGCAGCCTCAATGCCGCGTGGACCTCCGAACTCCCTTCGAAAGCTTCGATTGCGCGAAGCAAGTCGCCGGCCTCGGCGGCGGTCGTAATGGCCGCACGATGGACGGGCTTGGGAACAATCAGCGCCCCGCGCAGGTCGGATGCGACATCGCGATCAGCGCGCGCTGTGGCGATGGCGTAGCGGAAAATCTGCGAGCAGGTGCTGCGGAGCCGCTTTGCGGTCTCATAGCGGCCTTTGCCTTCCATCTTCCGCAGCATCAGCAGCAGTTCCTGGGCTGAAACCGAGGCAACAGGGCGCTTGCCGATTGAGGCGTTGATGAAGGTTAGCAGCCAGCGTAGCTTCTTCATGGTGACCGCCGAGCGGCCTTCCTTCTCCATCTTGAGCAGCCATTCGTCGGCTACCGCTTGGAAGCTGTTCGAGGCAGCTACCGTTGCCGCGATCCGGTCGAGCTTTATGCGCTCGGCCGGGTCTTCGCCGCGCGCAAGCACCTTTCGGGCCGCGTCACATTCGGCGCGCGCATCGGCGAGGCCGGTGTCGGGCCAGATGCCGAACGCCAGAGTCTTCTGCTTACCGAGATAGCGGTAATTCATGCGCCAGTAGCGACCGCCGGTCGGCGTCACGAGCAGGTACAGACCGTCTCGGTCGCTCAGCTTGTACGCCTTGTCCCGATTCTCTGCGGCTTTGATCGCCACGACCGACAACGCCATGATGGTATCTCCATCGAAGCGACCGGCGAGCTGCCATCAGAAATACCATCAGATTGCTGGTATGGAGTGGTATTTCGCCGATCCGACTGGGATGCTTATACCACAAAAAACCGCAGAAAACAGCCATTTACGGCACATTCTGGGATGCCTTGGGAAGGCATTTTGGTGACCCCTACGGGAATCGAACCCGTGCTTCAGCCGTGAAAGGGCCGCGTCCTAACCGCTAGACGAAGGGGCCTTTGCTGGCCGAAGCGGCGCTCTACGGCGAGGGCCGGGTCTCGTCAAGCCGCTGCGCGGCGGCGTTCGGTCATCTCCACATTGAGCATTTCGGCGAGCAGGAAGGCGAGCTCCAGACTCTGGCCGGCATTGAGGCGAGGATCGCAGTGGGTGTGATAGCGATCGGCAAGGTCCATCTGCGTCACGTCCATCGCGCCGCCGGTGCATTCGGTGACATTCTGCCCGGTCATTTCGACATGAATACCGCCCGCAATCGACCCTTCCGCCCGGTGGACCGCGAAGAAGCCGCGGACTTCGGCCAAGATGCGATCGAAGGGGCGGGTCTTGTAGCCATTATTGGTCTTGACGACGTTGCCGTGCATTGGATCGCACGACCAGACGACAGGATGCCCCTCGCGCTGTACGGCACGAACCAGCTTGGGCAGCGCGCCCTCGATCTTGTCATGGCCATAGCGCGTGATCAGCGTCATCCGCCCGGCGACGCGCGCGGGATTGAGCGTATCGAGCAGCCGCAGCAAAGCATCGGGCTCAAGGCTCGGCCCGCATTTCATGCCGATCGGATTGCCGACCCCGCGCAGGAACTCGACATGCGCCGATCCTTCGAAGCGCGTGCGGTCGCCGATCCACAGCATATGCGCGCTGGTGTCATACCAATCGCCGGTCAGCGAATCCTGCCGAGTCATCGCCTGCTCATAAGGCAGCAATAGCGCCTCGTGGCTCGTATAGAATTGCGTGCCCTTCAGCTGCGGCACCGTTTCCGGGTTGATCCCGCAGGCTTCCATGAATTCAAGCGCCTCGCCGATCCGGTCAGCGACATCCGCGAACTTCTTCGCCCAGGGGCTGCGGCCCATGAAATCATGCGTCCAGCGGTGGACCTGGTGCAGATTGGCATAGCCGCCGCTGGCACAGGCGCGCAGCAGGTTGAGCGTGGCCGCGCTTTGCGAATAGCCCTGGATCATCCGCTTCGGATCGGGCGCACGCCCTTCTGGCGTGAAGGCGATATCGTTCACATTGTCGCCACGATAGCTCGGCAATTCGACGCCGTTCTGCACCTCGGTTTCGGTCGAGCGCGGCTTGGCGAATTGGCCGGCCATCCGCCCCAGTTTCACCGTCGGCAGTTTGGACGCAAAGGTCAGGACCACCGCCATCTGCAACAGCACGCGAAACGTATCGCGGATGTTGTTGGGGTGGAACTCGGCAAAGCTTTCGGCGCAATCGCCGCCCTGCAGCAGGAACGCCTTGCCCTGTGAAACCCGGCCGAGATCAGCGGTCAGGTCGCGCGCTTCGCCAGCGAACACCAGTGGCGGGTAGGAGCGCAGCGTGTCGGTCGCCGCGGCGAGCGCGGCGGCATCGGGATAATGTGGCAGCTGGCGCGCTTCGTGCGTCGTCCAGCTGTCGGGGGCCCAGTTGGCGGGCATGGGGCAGGGTCCAGTCGTTCAGGAAATCGGCTGGTTCCAATGCGCCGAATTGCGGCTTGGCGCAATCCGCAGCGTTGCTGGCGAGCGCACCGACGGCGGTGCTGATCGCATCGCGCGCACTGCATCCGAAACGATCGTTGCTGCGTAGCTGCGGCACCAACGGGAGAAACATGATGACACTCAACCGCCGGAACTTCCTTGCCTCTTCGACCGCCGGTATCGTCGCGGCGGGTATCGCCCCCATGGCGGCCGCCACCGCTCCCAAGGGTCGCTATGAAATCACGCTGACTGACGCTGAATGGAAGAAGCGGCTGACGCCTGCGCAATATGCCACGCTGCGCAAGGATGCGACCGACACGCCGTTCAAGAGCCCATTCCTCAAAGAACACCGCGCCGGTATCTTTTCCTGCGCCGGCTGTGCCCTGCCGATTTTTTCGTCGGCCACCAAATTCGACAGCGGCACGGGCTGGCCGAGCTTTTTCGATCCGCTACCCAACGCGACCCGGACCGAAAGCGACACAAGCTTGGGCTTCGAGCGGGTCGAGGTGCATTGCCGGCGCTGTGGCGGGCATCTCGGCCATGTCTTCAACGACGGCCCGGAACCGACTGGCAAGCGCTATTGCATGAACGGAACGGCGTTCAAGTTCACCCCCGGCAAGGCGTGATCTGGTCGGCTCTCCGCGAGGAGAAGTGATTGGCGCGGCCTGTTGCCGCTTTTGCTCAATAGCCGGCGTCCAGATCGACGACGTTGATCATCGGGGCGCCGGCCATGAACGCCTCCAGATTCTGCAGGAACAGGGCGGCGGCGCGCTGGAACATCCTGGTCTGGCTGCGCCCCGACAGGTGCATCGTGTGGATCGTGTTGGGCATGGTCCATAACGGATGCTCGGATGGGAGCGGCTCGGGCGTCACGACATCGAGAAAGGCGCCCGCGATGCGCCCTGTCGTCAGCGCTTCAATCAGTGCATCCTGATCGACCATATCGCCGCGGGCGATGTTGATCAGCCAGGCGCTGCTCTTCATTGCCGCCAGCTCGGGCGCGCCAATCAGCGCCTTGGTCAGATCGGTGGAGGGGGCAGCGAGGATCACCCAATCGAAATCGCCGATGCGGGCCGGCCATTGATCAGGCATCAGCGTCGCGTCGCGCCCGGATCGGGTGACGCCGGTGACCGCAACGCCGAATGCCGCGAGCCGATCGCCGATCAGCTTGCCGATCGCGCCATAGCCAATGATGAGCGCCGACGTTTCATAGAGTTCGATCTGGCCGGGCGCCGAAATCGTCCATTGGCGCGTATCTGCAATGCGGACCACCTCGTCGAAGCGCTTTGCAGCGGCGAGCACGCCCATCACCGCATATTCGGCGACCGCGATCGCATTGATGCCGACTCCGTTGGTCAGGATCGTGCCGCGCTGCTTCAGCAGCGGCAATGGAAAGGCATCGAGGCCGGCATAGATAGTGCTGACCCATTTCAGCTTTGCACCGGCTGCCACCGCCTCGCCAGTCCAGGCAGGGCGTTGCATATCCACCCAGGCGATATCGGCATTGGTGACCGCCGCCAGCGCATCCTCGTGGCCGGTGAACCACGCGACGTCGAGCCCTGCCGGCAGCCGTGGCTCGAGGATCGGGCGAGCCAGCGCGGGCAAGACCGCCTTCACGCGGCGAGCGCCTGTTGGCGATAGGCCGTCATATCCCAACCGGGCCAGCGTTGCTGCGTCCGGGCGATCGTCGTCTCGGTCCAGAATGGCGCGCCGGGAAGCGGAATGCCCAGGCAGGCAAGCTGTTCGGGGCTTGCCTTGTAGATCAGGTTTTTCCATGGGCGCGTGAAGTGGAGCGGCCAGGCGATCCGGCCGATCATGTCGTTGCCGGCCGCCTTGTAACTCGCGGTGATGGTATAGCGATGGCCGCCCGGCCGCGTCAGGTTGGTGCCGCGGTGATAGACGTCAATGCCGTAAGCGAAGATCGATCCGGCAGGCGCCGCGCCCGAGCGTTCCTTTGCCTTCAGCGCGTGCTGCAGATCATTGGCATCAGCGGCAATCGGCAACGCCTGGCGCGCATCGCCGACGATCGGCGCTGCATCGGGCGCCGCGACATAATGGATCGCCCCCAGATCGTCAGTGACATCGGTGACGTAGATCATGAAGTTGATCGTGCGCTCGGCGGGATCGTCACCGGGAACGGTCAGCGTGTGATTGGCAAAGTCGCAGTGGAAAGGCTGGTCATAATCCGCTTCGCCAGTGTATTTCGCCCAGGCATCGCATTGATAAAGATGGACATGGTCGACGCCGAGCGCGGCCTTTGCCAGCGCGATCAGCCGGTGATCGAGCCCGATCAGATTGATCGCCGGGGACGCGGCAAAGGGCAGCTGATGCTGGTTCAGGAACTGGGCGGCATCAAAAGCGCCGATCGCGCCGCCGCTTTTGCGATCGAGCGGTGACCCTGCGTCGCCCGGTGCAACGAACAGCGCGTCACAATCGGCGCGAACCGCCGCAATCTGTTCTGCGCCGAAGAACCGGTCGAGTATGACCGCGCCGTCGCTCAGCCAGCTCGTCAGTTCGGCTGTAGCTCTGGTCGCTGCGCCATCATCCGCCATCGTCTCTCTCCTTGGATCTCGCTTGAGCGATGGACGATCGGTTGACGGCCTACCAGAGTTTCCAGTCGGCCTTGCCCGAACTCCACAATTCCTCGAGGTGGTTCTTGTCGCGCAGCGTGTCCATTGGCTGCCAGAAGCCTTCATGCACATAGGCGTGAAGCTCGCCCGCCTTGGCCAGCGTTTCCATTGGATAGCCTTCCCAGGTCGTCGCATCGTCCTCGATATGATCGATCACCGCCGGATTGAGCACGAAGAAGCCGCCATTGATCAGCCCGCCGTCGCCACGCGGTTTTTCGGCAAAGCCTTCCACGCGGTCGCCCGCCATCTGCAACGCGCCGTAGCGGCCCGGCGGTTTCACCGCGGTAACCGAAGCCAGGCCGCCATGCGCCTTGTGGAACGCGATCAGCTTGCCGATATCGACGTTCGAGACGCCATCGCCATAGGTAAAGCAGAAGGCCTCTTCATCCTTTAGATAATCACGCACCCGGCGCAACCGGCCGCCGGTCATGCTTTCTTCGCCGGTATCGACCAGCGTGATCCGCCAGGGTTCCGCCTTCTGGTTGTGATAGGTGACCTGATTGTTGCCGAGATCGACGGTGACGTCTGACATGTGCAGGAAGTAGTTCGAAAAATACTCCTTGATCATATATCCCTTGTACCCGCAGCAGATAACGAAATCATTGATTCCGTAATGCGAGTAAATCTTCATCACGTGCCAGATGATCGGACGCCCGCCAATTTCGATCATCGGCTTTGGTTTCAGGTGCGATTCTTCAGAAATTCGAGTGCCGAGCCCCCCGGCGAGAATGACAGCTTTCAAAAGACACTCCTGTTGGCACTGGAATTATCGAAAAATTCGCGATTCCATTCAGGAATGAAATCATAACATTGCTGCGGCGGTTTTCTTACAATAGCCGTTTTTGGCCCACAAGCCCGGCTGTCGCTATGCCCCCAGGCGCCACTGCCAGCCGATCGCCTCGCCGTCCATCACCTCGACGCCGGCAGCGGCCAGATCGTCACGAAGCGCATCGGACCGCGCGAAATCCTTTGCAGCGCGCGCGTCGCGTCGTTCAGTCAGGATCGCTTCGATGGCAGTTTCATCGATCGTTGCATCGGCCGGACGCAGCCTGAGGTCGCGCGCGGTGAGCGTCGCCAGATTAAGCCCGAGCACGGCATCGAAGGCGCCGAGAGCCTCGATCCGATCCATTGGCGACAGCTTTTTGTCGGCGATCATCTCTTCCAGGGCGGGAAGGGCGCGTGGCGTGTTGAGATCGTCCGACACCGCTTCGTCGAGCCTTGCGAGATAGGCATCGGCATCTCCCTTGCTCGTGCCGTCCGCGCGCGCGCGCAGCCCGTCCAGCGCAATCACCAGGCGCCGCAGCCGGGTGAGCGCTGCCGCCAGATTGTCCCAGCTGAATTCAAGCTCACTGCGATACTGCGCCTGCAGGCACATCAGCCGATAGGCGAGGGGGTGGAAACCGCGATCGACCAGCGCCTGCAGCGTCAGGAAATCGCCCGCGGATTTGCTCATCTTGCCAGCGCGCCCTTCCGCTTCTTTGGCGACGAGGAAATTATTGTGCATCCACAGCCGCGCGCCGCTGTCATCGCAGGCGCAATAGGCCTGGTTCTGGGCGATCTCGTTGGGGTGGTGGATTTCGCGGTGATCGATGCCGCCGGTATGGATGTCGAACGGGTGGCCGAGATGCTTCAGGCTCATCACCGAGCATTCGAGGTGCCAGCCGGGCGCCCCTTTGCCCCAGGGTGAATCCCATTCCATCTGGCGTTGTTCGCCGGGCGGCGAGGCCCGCCAGATTGCGAAATCCTGCGGATGGCGCTTGCCCGATACCGGATCGATCCGGCTTTCTCCCTCACGGTCATTGGCATCGGTCGCGGCGCGGGCGAGGGCGCCGTAATCGGGCACCTTCGACGTATCGAAATAAAGCCCGCCATCGATCTGATAGCAGTCGCCTTCGATCTTCTGGGCAAATTCGATCATCTCGGCGATGTGATCGGTCGCGACGGTCCATTGGGCGGGGGGCACGATGTTCAGCCGCGCGACATCCCGTTTGAAAGCGTCGGTATAATGCGCGGCGATTTCCCAGATCGATTTCGATTGCGCAGCAGCAGCGCGCTCCATCTTGTCATCGCCGGCATCGGCATCGGACGTCAGATGGCCGACATCGGTGATGTTGATGATGTGCCTGGTCGCATAGCCCTTCCACCGCAGCACCCGGCCAAGCGTGTCAGCGAACAGGAAGGCGCGCATGTTGCCGATATGCTGATAATTATAGACTGTCGGCCCGCAGGTGTAGAGACGCACCAGCGCTGGATCGATCGGCACGAAGCGCTCGGCCGATCGGGTAAGGCTGTTGTGGAACATGAGCGGTGCAGAAGGCATCGCGCTGCCATAGCCAAGCCCGCGCGGGCTGCAAATGGGCGGCGCCAATGAGCCGGGTGGGCCATTTCGCTTGAAACCGCATGACGGCGCTGTTAGGGGCTGCCCAATACGGCGCGGACGAAGGTCTGCGACGACCATTATCTATCGATTCGGAGACCGGCAAGTTTATGCAAATCATCGTTCGCGACAATAACGTCGATCAGGCGCTGCGGGCCCTGAAGAAGAAGCTGCAGCGCGAAGGCGTTTATCGCGAGATGAAGCTGCGCCGGCATTACGAAAAGCCTTCGGAAAAGCGCGCCCGTGAGCGTGCTGCCGCTGTTCGTCGCGCCCGCAAGCTCGAGCGCAAGCGGCTGGAGCGCGACGGCGCCCGGTAATATGCCGGCCTAGCGTCCGTTTGGGCGCCGCGTGACCGTTCTCCCTTGCTTTCTCGAACGTCTGGATACCCCCCATGTCGATCACCGCCGTGCCGATTCCGCCGACCAAGCGCGGCGTGCTGACGATGCTTTGGGTGGGAATCGCGCTTGTCGTGCTGATCGCGATAGCGCTGGCGTGGAACGGCACCGCGGGCGCGGTTGCCGAAAAGGGCAGTAACGATCAGTTCCTGACCTATAACAAGCGGCGTGCAGGCGTGATCCAGACGCCGTCCGGCCTGCAATATCAGGTGCTGAAAAAGGGCAGTGGCGATCTGCAGCCGACCGATTCGGACGTTACGTTGATCCAATATACCGGCAAGCTGCGCGACGGATCAGTGTTCGATGCGTCCAAGCAGCCAACCCCGCTGCCGGTAACGGGCGTGGTGCCGGGTTTCGGCGAAGCGTTGAAGGTGATGCACAAGGGCGAAAAGATCCGCGCCTGGATCAAGCCCGAGCTGGGCTATGGCGCCAATTCGCCCGATCCGGCCAAGCTGCCCGCCAATTCGCTGCTGATCTTCGATATCGAGCTGATCGATTTCCTGCCCGAGGCCGTGCTGCGGCAGGCGCAGATGCAACAACAGATGCAGCAGCAAATGCAGCAACAGGGCGGTGCACCAGGTGCGCCGAGCGTTCCGGGCGCACCAGGCGCCCCGCCGCCGGGGGCCGTCGCACCGCCAAGGCCGTGATCCGCGATTGCGCGACGATCTGACCTGACTTCTCGCGTTCACCTGTTAAATACTCGGTTCTGCGTCGCGCTCCTGCATATGGTGCCATCGCGCGTGCGCAGCGCGCACTTGCCCGGGCGAACCTTAAGGCGCACAGCGTCCGCCGAGAGGTAACATCATCATGTTCGCGGACTTCGATCCGATTGTTCTCGCCCGAATCCAGTTTGGATTCACCGTCAGTTTTCACTTCATCTTTCCTTCCTTCTCGATCGGCCTGGCGAGTTATCTTGCGGTCGTCGAAGCGTTGTGGCTGCGGACGAAGGAACAGGTTTATCTCGATCTCTTCCGCTTCTGGGTGAAGATCTTCGCGGTCGCTTTTGCGATGGGCGTCGTGTCTGGGATTGTGCTTTCCTATCAGTTTGGCACCAACTGGGCGGTGTTTTCGGACAAGACGGGCCCCGTGCTTGGGCCATTGCTCGCCTATGAAGTGCTCACCGCCTTTTTCCTCGAGGCCGGTTTTCTGGGGGTGATGCTGTTCGGCATGAAAAAGGTCGGGCCGGGGCTGCATTTTGCGGCGACCTGCTGTGTCGCCGTCGGCACCTTCATCTCCGCCTTTTGGATTTTGTCGGCGAACAGCTGGATGCAAACCCCTGTCGGCTATGCGGTCAATGCGCAGGGGCAGTTCATCAATGCCGGATCATGGGCGACGATCATCTTCAATCCCAGCTTCCCGTATCGGCTGGTCCACACCGTCACCGGCGCCTATCTGACGACGGCGCTGGCCGTGGGCGGGGTGGGGGCGTGGCATCTGCTGCGCAACAATGCCGACAAGCATGCCCGGATCATGTTCTCGATGGCGATGTGGATGGCGGCGATCGTCGCGCCCATTCAGATCATTGCCGGTGACGAACATGGGCTGAACACATTGGCCTATCAGCCTGCCAAGATCATGGCGATGGAGGGCGCTTACCAAAGCCACCCCAACGGCGCGCCGCTGATCCTGTTCGGCATTCCCAACGCAAAGGAAAAGCGGATCGATCACGCGATCGAAATCCCGAAAATGGGCTCGCTGATCCTG
>JBBQAG010000131.1:0-5125 GCA_038315875.1 Sphingomonadales bacterium
AGCCGTCACCGGCACGCTGCCCGATCTCGCCGCGCGCTATGCCGATGCCCCGCCCAAGGGAGAGATCGTCGTCGTGGTGGCGCCGCCCGGCCCGCCCGAATCGGCGAGCGCGGCGGACGCCGATGCCGCGCTGGCGGAGGCGCTGACCCGGCTTTCGACCGGGCAAGCCGCGAGCGAAGTGGCGAAGGCACTGGGGCTTGACCGGAAGACGCTCTATGCGCGGGCGTTGGTGATGAAGGGGTGAGGGCGCACACCGCCCTGCTCCCCTTCCTGGAAGGGAGCGGCTCTCCCTTTCCCCCCTCCCTGGAAGGGAGGGGTTGGGGGTGGGTCGGCCCGCGATCGAACGTGACGCCCGCCCCATACCCACCCACCCCCTACCCCCTCCCTTGCTGGGAGGGGAAGCGATGAGGGACCGCCGCATCGCTGAAGCCTCCGGCCGCAAAGGCGAGCGGATCGCCGCCTGGTATCTCCGGCTGAAGGGCTGGCGCATTCTGGCCGAGCGCGTGCGGACGCCGGCCGGCGAAATCGATCTGGTGGCACGGCGCGGCAATCTGATCGCCTTTGTCGAAGTGAAGACGCGCAGCAGCGCTGGCGAACTCGATTTCGCGATCGACGCGCGTCGGCTCGCGCGTGTGGCCGCCGCCGCAGAGATCCTGATCCCGCGATTCGCCACCGCTGGGGAGGACATCCGCATCGACGTGGTCCTGATCGCGCCGGGCACGCGCCCGCGCCATATCGAGAATGCGTGGATCGGGTGACTTCGGGCCGGTGCCGCCCTAAATGGCTAGCAACGCCCAGTCCCCGGTCGGGCTGGCAAACGGAACTCAGGAACCAGATCGAATGTCACTCACCGTCGCTGTTCAGATGGACCCGCTCGATTCGATCAACATCGCGGGCGATTCGACCTTTGCGCTGATGCTGTCGGCGCAGGCGCGCGGGCACCGGCTGTTCCATTACACCGCCGAGGACCTGAATTACGCCGAAGGCAGCGTGTGGACGCGGGCCCACCCAGTCGTCGTCCGCCGCGAGATCGGCAATCATTTCAGCTTTGGCGATCCAGTGCGCCTCGACCTTGGCGAGGAGGCCGATGTCGTGCTGATGCGGCAGGATCCGCCCTTCGATCTTGGCTATATCACCGCGACGCATCTGCTCGAACGGATCGCCGACCGGACGCTGATCGTCAACGATCCGGCCAGCGTGCGCAACGCGCCGGAAAAAATATTCGTGCTCGATTACGCGCGCTTCATGCCGCCGACGCTGGTCACGCGTTCGCTCGACGAGGCACGCGCGTTCCTCGCCAAGCACGGCGAGATCGTCATCAAGCCGCTCCACGGCAATGGCGGCAAGGCGATCTTCAAGGTGGGGGCAGACGGCGCCAATCTCTCGGCGCTGATCGAGGTGTTCAACATGACGTGGCGCGAGCCGCACATGGTCCAGGCTTTCCTCCCCGATGTGGCGAAGGGCGACAAGCGCATCGTCCTTGTCGACGGCGAAATCGCCGGCGCGATCAACCGCTTGCCGGGCGAGGGCGAAATCCGCTCCAACCTTGCTGTCGGCGGTTCGGCGGTAAAGACCGAGCTGACGCCCGAGGAGCGCGAGATTTGCGCGGCGCTCGGCCCCGAGCTCAAGCGGCGCGGGCTGCTGTTCGTCGGCATCGACGTGATCGGCGGCAAATGGCTGACCGAGATCAACGTCACCTCGCCGACGGGGATCGTCGCGATCGAGAAGTTCGATGGCACCGACGTTGCGGCGATGATCTGGGCGGCGATCGAGGGAAGGGTTGCGGTTCGCTGAGGGCTGCAATCGCCCAGTAGCGGACGTTGCGATTATGCGTCGTCGGCCAGCGTTTGGCATTCGCGGAAGGTTCGCAACAACCGCGCACCCTCACCCTCCTCGGCGATGTGAAGAATGATCGTTTCTGTCAGTTCGACATCTGGATGAGTTGCACAGTGACCGGCAAACCAAAACGCTTCTGAGATTGGCTCGTTGCTGTGCCATGTAGTTATAATAAATCTGTCGTCAGGGATGTCGCCGAACTCAAACACCGAAAGCACCGCCCAATCGACGGCATCATGCCACTTTTCGCAGTCAGCGCCCCAAGCGACAACGTAGAGACTTCCGACCGCTACGACCCATTCCGCAATGCGGTTAAGCCACTCGTCGCTTACCACCTGATCAGCGACAATGACGATCCGATAGGGGCCTGTGATTAAATCCGGCGGGGGCGCTTCTGGCCGAAGATGAAAATATCGAGGCTCCATGTAATCAGCCCTACGCTCGTCACAGGTTTGCGCCAATCGGGGAACGGCAGCTAACCACCACTTTTCACCATTCGAGTCGGCTCAGGCTAGCGCTATTTCGCGATCATCTTCAGGACGGTCGCAGCGGGGGCCATAGGCGGGCGGTGTGGATCAGGACGAGAATCCACACTGTATCGTTCACGATCTCATAAACGATGCGGTAGCTTCGATGCGGGGTCAATTCACGTGTGCCGGCGATTTCTCCCTCGTGGCCCAGCATTGGGAAATCGGCAAGCCCGGCGACCGCATCACTTATCAGGCGATCGATCCTGACCGCAGCGAGCGGATCGCGCGCTTCGAGATAATCCCAGATCGCCGCGCGATCCTGCTCGGCGTCCAGTGTCCAAACAATCCTCACGCAGGGTCAGTGATCCGGGCCCGGCGCGCAGCAAAATCTGTTTCGACATCCTCATTGGAACGGCCCTGCCCCTGATCGACCGAGGCCCGCGCCGCATCGACTTTGCGCTGCAGAAATTCGCCATGCTCCTGACGCTGGACGAATTCCCGCATCAACTCGCGGACCACCTGGGAGGCTGGCCGATGGCTCGCCAGCGCCGCAGCCATGAAATCGGCGCGCAAATCGGGTTCCAGTTTCATCGTGAACACAGCGGGTTTCGGCATGGCGTCCTCGCATCGATACTGACATCGTATATACTGATCGATATTGGCTGATGCAATGTGCGCATTTCCCGAGAAATAACGGGTCTCGGGAATCCGGCGTCGCTACCAGCGGCCGCCCCTCAAGCGCGCGGATGCGCATTCCGGTAAACGTCGAGCAGATGCGCCGCATCGACCTGGGTGTAAATTTGCGTCGATGACAGGCTCGCATGCCCAAGCAGTTCCTGGAGCGAGCGCAAATCGGCGCCGCGCCCCAGCAGATGCGTCGCAAAGGAATGGCGCAGCGCGTGCGGGGTGGTGCGCTCGCTCAGGCCAAGCCGGGTTCGCGCCGCCTGCACCGATCGGCGGATGATTGCGGGACTCAGCGGCCCGCCCTTGGCCCCGCGAAACAGCACGACATCGCGCGCGATCGGCCAGGGGGTCAGCCGGGCATAATCCTCGATCGCCGCGCGCACCGGCGCCAGCAGCGGCACCAGCCGCGTCTTGTCGCGCTTGCCCGTCACGCTGATCGTCTCGCCAAGCGGCAGGATCGCCCCGGTCAGCCCGACCGCCTCGCCGATGCGCAACCCCGCGCCGTACAGCAGCAGCAGCACCGCCCAGTCGCGCGCCGCGATCCAGGGCTCGGCCGCGCTTTCGGAGACGTCCTCCGCAAGCGCGACGGCCTCGGCGGGGGAAACTGGGCGGGGCACGCCCTTCTTCACACGCGGGCCTTTTACAGCGGGCACCGTTGCCGCCTCGCCACCGGCAAAGCGAAGAAAAACACGCACCGCCGATAATTCCCGCGCCGCCGAGGCATTGGTCAGCCCATGCGCGCGTCGATGCGCGAGGAAGGCGCGCAGATCGGCTGTGGTGAGGCTCGCCAGTCGCAATGTCTCCACCGCCTCGCCCCAATGATCCGACAAGAATGCCAGCAAGCGCTCGGCCGTCGCCCGATAGGCGCGCACGGTGTGGACTGACCGGCGGCGATCGCGGCGAAGGTGATCGGCGAATGCCTGGGCCAAATGGGTCACGGGGGCGTCGGAAACGGCCATAGCGCCCCGTCTAGCTGTCCGCACTGCATTTGGGGAGGGCAAGGTGCGCCGGGTTGGAGCGGACAATCAGGCGGGCTTAAAATCGGTAAGGGATGGGGTGTTACCCGATCGTCTGCCCGGTCTTGGCCCAATCCGCCATGAAGCCCTCGATGCCCTTGTCGGTGAGCGGGTGCTTGACGAGCTGACGGATCACCGAAGGGGGCGCGGTCATCACATCGGCGCCGATCCGAGCGCTCTCCAGAATATGGATCGGGTGGCGCACGCTCGCGACCAGGATTTCGGTGTCGAAGGCATAATTGTCGTAAATCAGGCGGACATCCCGGATCAGGTCCATCCCGTCCAACCCGACATCGTCATGCCGGCCAACGAACGGCGAGATGAAGGTCGCGCCCGCCTTGGCCGCAAGCAGCGCCTGATTGGCCGAGAAGCACAGAGTGACGTTGACCATCGTGCCATCGTCGGTCAGCGCCTTGCACGTCTTCAGCCCGTCGATGGTCAGCGGCACCTTCACACAGACATTGTCGGCCAGTTTACGCAACACCTCGGCCTCACGCATCATCGTGGCGTGGTCGAGGGCAACGACCTCCGCCGACACGGGGCCGTCGACGATGCCGCAAATCTCCTTCACCACATCGAGAAACTGCCGCCCCGATTTCGCGATCAGCGACGGATTGGTGGTCACCCCGTCGAGCAATCCGGTCGCCGCCAGCTCGGCGATATCGGCGGTATCGGCGGTATCCACGAAGAATTTCATGCGGTTCAATCCAGATTATGGCGCGTGCCGTCCGCATAGAGCGGTGGCCGGGGGCAATGCAATCGGCGCGTGGCCTTCGTCATTTCGGAGAATATCAGAATCCATTCAAGTTTCTGAAAATGCGGTCGTTGTCTCCTGTACCTCAGGTATGCAGGATATGGTTTATGGCAAGTTTCGAGCATTTGATCCGTGAACACGACGAATTGGCGGCAATGGCGGATGATCTCGAGCGCGTCCTGATACCGGCCCGGCCAAATGCGGCGCGCGCCATCGGTTTGCAAACGGCGCTCGGCGACCTGCTTCGCGACCATTTGGCCAGGGAGGATGTGGAAGTTTATCCCCGCCTGATGGCCGCACCCGACCCTGCTACCGCCTATCTGGCCGGACAATTCTTCACCGATTATGCGTCGCTCACCTATGAA